>CAWVSV010000032.1:0-24523 GCA_963933095.1 uncultured Cellvibrionales bacterium | reverse complement strand
CACTACTGTCCGGTTAAGTATTTGATGCCGGTCTAAAGGGCTTGGCCTCAGTGGTTTAGGGTAAAATAGCGGTTATCGAGACAGCTATTTACACCGCCAAGGCCAAGCATGAAACATCATAACACCGTGTTCCACCAGATCCTCAAGCTTCTCCCGCGTCAGCGCTTTCAGGCCGTGGTAGATCGGCACGATGGTGACCGACGAGTTCGCACTTTATCTTGTTGGGATCAGCTCGTTGTACTGCTGTTTGCCCAGTTCAGCGGGCAGCGCTCATTGCGCGATCTGGTGGATTCATTCAACAGTAAAAAATCACACCACTACCACCTCGGAACAAAGATAATTAGCCGCTCTTCTCTATCAGATGCCAACAGTAGTCGGCCCTCGATCATTTATGAGGAAGTATTTTTCTACCTGCTCGAACAAACTCGAGCCAACCTACCAAAAAATGACAGCAATGAGATGATTCGGCTTATCGACTCAACCACTATTGATTTAAACCTCAATCAATTTGAGTGGGCAAAGTTTCGCTCGGCTAAGGCGGGGATAAAACTGCATACAGTTTACGACCCGAAGGCTGAAGTTCCGGTCTATTTCGAGATGACACACGCCAAAACCAACGATCGGAAGGCACTCGATAATCTACCAATAATGCCAAAAACCACTTATATAGTAGACCGAGCGTACAATGACTACAGCTGGTATTACGCGCTTCAGAAAAAAGATTCAGTCTTCGTGGGGAGAATGAAAACCAATGCTCGCTATACGGTCAATGAAGTTGTCTGCCCTGTAGGGACCGGAATAATTAGCGATGAAATCATTACTTTGTCAGCAAAGAAGGCTCTGAAAAATTGCCCAATTCCACTTCGAAGAATTAAATTCAAACGTGAAGAAGACGGCAAGGAATTGATATTTATCACTAACGATCTACAGCGTTCGGCAGAAGAGATCGCAGCACTTTACAAGCAGCGCTGGCAGATCGAATTGTTTTTCAAATGGATCAAACAGAACCTAAAAATTAAGCGATTCATTGGAAGAAGCGAAAATGCAGTAAAGATTCAAGTGTTAGTAGCGATGATTGCTTATCTGCTCTTGAGGATCACTCAAATTATAGGGTTCAGCACAGTGTCACTGCAAAAAATATGCAGGCTTGTTGCGGTCAATTTAACAAGCCGCCGCTCGATTTTGGCCCTGTTACATCCCAGCAGTTCACCGCCGCCATCGACCAGTGAGGGCGCTGGGCAGCAGGCCTTTGGCTTTGTTTGGGCTTAACCGGACAGTAGTGGTTTTAGACACAAAGATAGTGCCATCTTTACTGCAAACCATGTTGGTATTTTAAACTGAGACCACAAGGTGCTATTGACCAGCCGCTTGGGTGAGGCTCTATATTAACGTGTGTTACACGCCAACTGGTTACCCGTCTTTACCGGCTTTTACTAACAGCCAATCCATGGCTTTGGTGCTGAGGATACGTTTTAAATAGCCCATTAAATAAGTGGGAAAGGTGACATAGTAGCGAGCCTTGGGATGGTTACTTTCGAGTGCATGTAAAAGCTTGCGGTAGACTGCTTCTGGGCCAAGGGTATACTTATTGGTGGGACCTACTTTAACGAGACGCTTCTTTGCGGCGCTGTAAGCAGCGCTATGGCGAGATTTATCGGTATCGATATTGGCAATTAAAGCGGCCATGGCATTTTTTCTAAAATCGCTCGCAATGGGCCCAGGTTCAATCAAACTGATATGAATAGGAGTGTCTCTTAGTTCTTGACGAAGTGTGTCGGTAAGCCCTTCCAGAGCAAATTTACTGGCGTTGTAAGCGCCGCGAAACGGCATGGCAGCAAAACCAAGCACTGAGCTGTTCTGGATGATTCGACCTTCGCGCTGTTTTATCATATGGGGCAATAGTGCGTTGGTCAGCTCTAGCCAGCCAAATAAGTTACTTTCAAACTGCTCTCTGAGTACGTCTCGAGAAAGGTCTTCCACGGCGCCCGGCTGGCCGTAGGCACCGTTATTAAACAGTGCAAATAGCTTGTGTTGGCAGATTGCCAGCGTTTGCTCGACGGCCGACTGAACGCTATAGCTATCGTTTAAATCCAATTGAATACAGGTTAGGCCTTCCTGTTGTAGTCGCGTGACATCTTCTTTTTTACGACAAGAGGCAATAACCCTATAGCCATCCCGCTGGTGCAGTTGCTTGGCGCTGTAATAGCCAATACCGGAGGAACAGCCAGTGATCAATACTGTTTTCATTTTGGTTACGCTCAGGGGGTACAATGTCTGATGAGTTTATTCAGCAAGATTAACGTGAAGGTAATGCGAGTGCTATGCGTGTACTGATAATTGGCTATGTTTGGCCTGAACCTAATTCTTCGGCGGCGGGCAGTCGTATGCTGGCCTTAATTAATTGCTTTCGCACTGAGGGTTGGGCGGTGACTTTTGCCAGTCCTGCTGTAGTTGGCGATCACAGTGTCGATTTGGCCGAGCTGGGCGTTAATAGCCAAAACATTGCTTTGAACTGTTCCAGTTTTGATGAGTTTATCCTTGCGTTGCAGCCGGATATGGTACTTTTTGACCGTTTTATGATGGAGGAACAGTTTGGTTGGCGGGTTGAAAAAGCCTGCCCCGATGCTCTGCGTATTCTCGATACCGAGGACTTACACTGTCTGCGCGATGCACGCCATCAAGCGTACAAACAGTTGCGTGATTTTTGCACTAATGATTTAAGCTCAGAACTCAATAGCGGCATGGCGCTGCGGGAGGTGGCGGCAATCTTACGCTGCGATTTCTCATTGATGATATCTCGTTATGAAATGCAATTGCTGCAGGAGCATTTTAAAGTTGATGCAACGTTGCTGCACTATTGCCCGTTCATGTTAGACCTAACGCATACTATTAACTCTGTGCCAACTTACCAGCTGCGTCAACACTTTATCGCCATTGGCAATTTCAGGCACGCCCCCAACTGGGACTCGGTACTTTGGTTAAGTAGCGAAATCTGGCCGTTAATTCGCAAGCAGCTGCCAAAGGCAGAGCTGCATATTTTTGGTGCTTATCCGCCAAGAAAAGCCACCGATCTGCACAATCCTAGTAAGGGCTTTCATGTTTTGGGTTGGGTAGAAAATGCGCTCGAGGTTATGTCGGCAGCAAGGGTATGTCTTGCGCCACTGCGCTTTGGGGCAGGTATTAAGGGTAAGTTAGCAGACGCCATGCTCTGCGGTACGCCAAGTGTCACTACCGCAATTGGAGCTGAATCCATGTGGTTAAATGAACAATCTGAGTGGTGTGGTGAAGTTGCTGAAACGGCGGTGGATATAGCCAATGCGGCTGTTCGACTTTACCAAAATAAGGCGCGCTGGCAGGCGGCGCAAAGTATTGGTACAGCGACATTAAATAAGCATTACGATAATAGACAGGTAGGGCGGGTACTACTGCAAAAAATCGATGCATGTCGAGCAGGTCTGGCAGTGCACAGACGCAATAATTTTACCGGCGCAATGCTGCGCCACCATCATCATCGCAGTACCCAGTTTATGTCACAGTGGATCGAGGAGAAAAATAAACATTAATAATTAATTTCAGTCGATAAAAAGCCGCTCTGACGATACCGTTAGAGCGGCTTTTTATCGACTGTATAAATCGAGTTATTAAGCTTTCTTTTTATCCGCAATTTTCTTGGCGGCAACTTTCAATTGACCGAGATTCTGCAGTTGATTCATCGATGCCAGCTGGGAATAGATTGGAGCCATATAGCCACGCTTGCGAATGTCTAGGTACACTTCGTCACTAAGTTCATTAAGCTTCTTTTCATTAATGACGTAAAGGCCATTCAGGTCGTGGCCTGAGCCATCTTCGAGATTCAGCGATAGCGACTGAGGTGCCAGTAATTCGTTGTCAGTCAGGAATTTGATAAATTGCTTGGTGGTGCGATTTTGCTCTATTAGTTGGCTCAAAAAGTTTTTGCGGTTATTGAGAAATTCAGTTTCGCTGCCGTCATCATTGAACAGGGCTTCACCGTCTTTTTTATTGATGAGTTTACTGCTTTCATCGATACACAGTGCTAATTGATCGGAGTTTTCATCACCCGCCAGAGCAAATGGGTAGGCACGTAAATTTGCAGGTATGTAAGTCCCTTTCCACTTGCTACGACTGTAAAACAAGTTTTCATTAGGCTCTAGGCCTAGCATCGCAACAGAGCGGAATTGCCCGCTCTCTGGATCTTTTACGAAAACAACAGGGCAGTCGATAGCCACTTTGGAGAATTCGTGTACAACCACTAAGCTTAGGTGTTGACTTTTTGCGTGGTCAAAGCTCAGTGTGTTTTTAACTTTGATGTCTTTATGGACTTTATTATTCAGTGGAACGATCTTGGCGGACATGGTAACTCTCTTGATTGTTGTATTGTTAGTATATCGAATCAGGCATCAATGAATAAACCCGAGTCGTGTTTGGAAAATGACTTGCGCTCCATTCTAGGGAGGTCGCTGGGCAAGTCAAGGGCCTGGGTGATTGCAATATTTCTTCTTTTTTATGCAAATAAAGCCATATGCTTAATAGTCATCACAAAATCATGTAAAATGGCCGGTTTGATTATGCCTGTTATTAACCCGGAGAGGTTACATGAGTTTGTATTCTGAATACTTGGATGAAATCGAGTCCCGCAAAAATGATCTTGGATTGCACCCAAAACCGATTGATGGTGCCGAATTACTGTCTGAGATCATTGCCCAAATCAAAGATGCTGGGCACGAACATCGTGAAGATTCCCTGAACTTCTTTATCTACAACGCGTTGCCTGGCACGACAAGTGCTGCCGGTGTTAAAGCTAAGTTCCTGAAAGAAATTGTCATCGGCTCCGCTGTTATTGCTGAGATCACACCCGTCTTCGCTTTTGAACTGCTTTCTCATATGAAAGGCGGCCCTTCTATTGAGGTTCTGCTTGACTTGGCTCTAAGTGACAATGCGGAAGTTGCAAGTCCTGCAGCCGAAGTTCTTAAAACTCAGGTGTTTTTGTACGAAGCCGATACTGATCTTTTAGAAGCTGCTTACAAGTCTGGCAATGTAATAGCGAAAGACATTTTAGAAAGTTATGCCAAGGCTGAGTTTTTTACCAAACTACCAGAAATCGAAGAAAAAATTGATGTTGTTACCTATATCGCTGGTGAAGGTGATATCTCTACGGACTTGCTGTCCCCAGGCAATCAAGCTCACTCTCGTGCCGACCGTGAGCTACATGGTCAGTGTCTGATTACTCCTGAGGCTCAAATCGAAATTGCTGAGCTTCAGAGAAAGTATCCCGATGCTAAAGTCATGTTGATTGCCGAGAAGGGCACTATGGGGGTCGGATCTTCTCGAATGTCGGGTGTCAATAATGTTGCTTTGTTAGCCGGTAAACAGGCCAGTCCATACGTACCGTTTATCAATATCGCCCCAGTAGTTGCCGGTACCAACGGTATTTCTCCCATCTTTTTGACGACTGTTGGTGTTACCGGTGGCATAGGTCTAGATCTGAAAAACTGGGTTAAGAAAGTTGATGCTTCTGGCAACACTGTGCTTAACGCTAATGGTGATCCAGTGTTGGAAGAGGTTTACTCTGTAGCCACCGGCACCGTGCTGACTATCAACACCAAAGAGCAGAAACTTTATAGCGGTGATAAAGAGCTGGTAGACGTATCTTCTTCTTTCACCCCACAAAAAGTTGAATTCATGAAGGCTGGCGGCTCTTACGCTGTTGTATTTGGCCAAAAGTTACAGACTTTAGCGGCTGAGATTTTGGGCATCAAAGCACCGCTAGTTTATGCGCCGTCAAAAGAGATTTCTAACGCAGATCAAGGCTTGACTGCTGTTGAGAAAATATTCAATAAAAATGCCGTGGGTGTTGCCTCTAGCGCCGCGTTGCATGCTGGTTCCGATGTTCGCGTTAAAGTAAATATTGTTGGATCTCAAGATACCACCGGCCCTATGACTGCTCAGGAACTCGAAGCTATGGCGGCTTCGGTGATCTCTCCAAGCGTTGACGGAGCTTACCAGTCTGGTTGTCATACGGCGTCTGTTTGGGATTCCAAGGCGCAGTCCAACATTCCTAAACTGATGCAGTTTATGAATAAGTTTGGCTTGATTACCGCACGTGATCCGAAGGGCGTTTACCTTCCAATGACCGACGTGATCCACAAGGTCTTGAACGATATTACCGTTGATGACTGGGCGATTATTATCGGTGGCGACTCTCATACTCGTATGTCTAAAGGCGTAGCCTTTGGTGCTGACTCGGGTACTGTTGGATTAGCTCTGGCCACGGGCGAGGCGAATATGCCGATCCCTGAATCAGTTAAAGTGACTTTCAAAGGTAATATGAAGGGCCACGTTGATTTTCGCGACGTAGTGCACGCCACTCAGGCGCAAATGCTGAAGCAATTTGGTGGCGAGAATGTTTTCCAAGGTCGTATTATCGAGGTGCATATTGGTACCTTGATGGCTGATCAGGCCTTCACTTTCACTGATTGGACTGCTGAGATGAAGGCCAAGGCCTCTATTTGCATCTCCAATGATGAAACATTGATCAAATCATTGGGTGTCGCTAAGAGCCGAATCCAGATCATGATCGATAAGGGGATGGAAAACGAAGCAGGCACGCTTAACCATCTGATTTCTGTCGCAAACAAGCGTATTGAAGAAATTACTACAGGTACTAACCCTGCACTGGTTCCTGATAATAACGCCGAGTACTTCGCAGAAGTGTTAGTCGATCTGGATCAGATCGATGAACCCATGATCGCCGACCCAGACGTCAACAACGAGGACGTATCCAAGCGTTACACTCACGATACCATTCGTCCTCTGTCTTACTATAGCGGTTCCAAGAAGGTGGACTTGGGTTTTGTCGGTTCTTGTATGGTGCATAAGGGTGATATGCAGATCATCGCCCATATGCTGAAAAATCTTGAAGCGAAAAATGGCACTATAGAGTTTAACGCACCTTTAGTTGTTGCCCCCCCAACATATAACATCGTTGATGAGCTTAAGGCCGAAGGCGACTGGGATATTCTCAAGAAATACGCCGGTTTTGAATTTGACGACAGCAAGCCAAAAGAAGCGGCGCGCACTAAATACGAGAACATCCTGTACCTAGAGCGTCCCGGTTGTAACTTGTGTATGGGTAACCAAGAAAAAGCTGAGCCTGGTGACACGGTCTTAGCCACTTCAACGCGCTTGTTCCAGGGTCGTGTTGTAGCAGATACCGGTGACAAGAAAGGTGAGTCACTGCTGGGGTCTACTCCATTGGTCGTACTTTCCACTATTCTTGGTCGTACACCAAGTATCGATGAGTACAAGAATGCAGTTGAAGGTATTCATTTGACTGACTTTGCGCCGCCAACTGAAGAGTTAAGTACTGCGCCTGCTGAAGTTAAAGCAGAGCCAATTAAGTTGGTGTAGATATTGCGATGTGATCTTTAAGATCGCGTAGTAAGCAAAAGGGCGTGCTATAGCACGCCCTTTTTTATGTCTGTTATTTGAGTTGTTCAGTCCTTGTCTGCTCTTGGCGTCGCTTTCACGTATAATTATAAGATCGTTTAACAAGCCGCCAAAGAAGATACATCTGTGACTCAAATTCCTGAAATTAAAACTTTTTTACTTTGCGAAACGCCTGATGAGTGGGTAGCCGAGGCCGTAAAGCTAAAAAACTTACCGCTGCTGTTGGCTGATCATGCCAATTGCGAAATGAAAGCGGCGCAGACTGCGCAGCAACTGATGTGGCGTTATGGCGTAGGGCGAGTTGGTGCTCCTACTGAGAATGTCGAATCTCTCAATTGTTTCGATCTGCTCAATAAAATGTCGCGTCTTGCGCGTGAGGAACTGCGTCATTTTGAGCAGGTAATTGCTATTATGGAGAGCCGCTCTATGGATTACTCTATGATATCAGCAGGGCGCTATGCAGCAGGTATGCGCAAGTGTTTACGCAAAGAGGAACCCGGTAAATTAGTCGATACCTTGGTAATTGGTGCAATTATCGAGGCGCGATCATGCGAGCGCTTTGAAAAAATAGCGCCTTTGTTAGATGCTGAATTAAAAAAATTCTACATGTCATTGCTAAAAAGTGAGGCGCGACATTTCCAGGACTATTTAGCACTTGCTGGTCAAGTGGTAGGTGAAGCTGAAGTTACCGCTAGAGCAGCGGTATTTCTATCCGCTGATAAAGAATTAATCGAAAGCGCGGATGTCGAGTTTCGCTTTCACTCCGGCATGCCTGTTTAAGTTTTGCCTCGGTCATCTTGACTTCGGTAATAACGCTTTTGCTGGTACGTGCGTGACCCCTCTTTGGCGGTGACACTCGCGTTTGTAATATTTTATTTTTTGTTTGGGCTGTACCTCTAGCGCCACACCGACTATTCCTGTAGAAGTATCTCTAATACATACAGGAAAAATTATGGAATTCAACGACTACCTGCTTATCCTCGCCAAAAATGATGGTTCAGACCTCTATCTCAGTACCGGTGCGCCGCCCTGTGCTAAATTTAACGGTGTTATGAAGTCGCTTGGCAAAGTCTCAATGGTACCGGGAGTCATTGCCAACATAGCGCATGAAGTCATGGACAAAGAGCAGCGGATTGAATTTGAGCGTGAACTAGAGATGAATCTGGCGATTTCTCTTTCGGGTATTGGCCGTTTTCGTATTAATATCTTTCGTCAGCGCAATGAAGTGTCGATAGTCGCGCGCAACATTAAAACTGAAATTCCCAAATTCAATGATCTGAAGCTGCCCGAGGTGTTAAAGGAAGTGATTATGACCAAGCGTGGTTTAGTGCTGTTCATCGGTGCTACTGGCTCGGGAAAATCCACCTCTTTGGCGGCTTTAATCGACTACCGCAATACCAATAGCGGCGGTCATATCATTACTATTGAAGATCCCGTTGAATTCGTGCACAAACATAAGAAGAGTATTATTAATCAACGCGAAGTTGGGGTCGATACCCGCAGTTTCCAAAAAGCGCTAAAAAACACACTTCGACAGGCCCCTGATGTCATTTTAATCGGTGAGATTCGTGATCGTGAAACTATGGAGCACGCACTGGCGTTTGCTGAAACTGGGCACCTGGCTATCTCAACCTTGCACGCCAATAATTCTAATCAAGCGCTGGATCGAATTATTAATTTTTTCCCAGAGGAGCGTCGCGACCAGCTATTGATGGATTTGGGTATGAATTTGCGGGCTTTTGTCTCTCAGCGGTTAGTGCCCACAATTGACGGCAAACGTTGCGCAGCGATAGAAATTTTGCTGGGCACCAAAACTATTCAGGAATTGATTTTACGCGGTAAGCTGGACAATATTAAAGAAATTATGGAAAAGTCGGAGAGGTTGGGGATGCAAACCTTCGATGGGGCTCTCTATCAACTCTATCGAGATGGCCGCGTCTCGGCTGATGAGGCGCTGAAGAATTCCGACTCGCCCAATAATTTACGCTTGCGAATTAAGCTGGGAGACAAGGCACTTGCGCTGGAGGCAGGTACAGGAACGGTGGGTATGGCAGAAGAAGATATAGTCGAAGGATTTAGCTTAAGTTTAGAGTCGATTGAAGAGCCAGAAGACGACAATCTGAATCCGGGTTAAGCGTTTGGTGCGTTATAGGTATCGTAGGGTTAAATTAGGTAGTTTTTTAATTCTAGCAAGGTACCTTTAGTGCTTGCCTTTGTCTCTATAAACCACACTTTGTCATCCCAGTCGCCGAGTACCCAGCGCACAGCTGTGGTTTTTTTGGTACTGAATATGTGCTTTCCTGGGCGGTGGGTGTGGCCATGAACAAGGATGTTTACCCCAGCTTTATCTATTTCCGAAATGACGTCGGCAAGACAAACATCCATTATGTCTTCGCTTTTCAAACTGTTCATATTTTTGCTTTGGCTGCGCATATACGCCACGAGTTCGCGTCTCTTTTCGAGGCTGTGCGATAACAAATGTTCTTGCCAAGCAGTGCTTCGCGCCTGCACGCGAAAGGCCATGTATTCAGAATCGCTGGTGCAGAGGCTATCGCCATGCATTAGCAGTATTTTTTTGCCGTAAACATTGACCACGCACGGGTCAGGCAGCAAAGTTGCTCCCGATTGCTGGCAAAAGGTGCTGCCGAGCAAAAAATCGCGATTGCCATGCATAACAAATAACTTAACGCCTGAGTCGCTCAGCTGTTTTAGTGCGCTGATCACCTCGCGACTCAAATTCGAGTCTTCATCATCGCCAATCCATGCCTCGAAAAAATCTCCCAGAATATAGAGCGCGTCGGCTTTGCTGGCGCGATCTTTGAGAAAATCGTAAAAAGCCGCCGTAATTTCGGGGCGACTTTCATCGAGGTGCAGATCAGAAATGAATAGGGTGGTCATAGCTCGGCTTAGCCTTCTACGCTTACTTTTTCGATAATAACTGGATCTTTAGGCACGTCTTGGTGATGGCCGCTGTTGCCAGTTTTAACGGCTTTGATTTTCTCAACGACATTCATGCCCTCGACGACCTTGCCGAATACGCAGTAGCCCCAGCCCTGAGAGTTTTTGCCCGAGTGATTGAGAAAGTCGTTGTCTTTTAAGTTGATGAAAAACTGGGCGCTGGCGGAGTGTGGCTCCATGGTCCGGGCCATTGCTAGGGTGCCAGTGTTATTTTTTAGGCCGTTGTCGGCTTCGTTTTCGATGTTTTCACGAGTTTCTTTTTCGCTCATATCGATGTTCATGCCGCCGCCTTGGACCATGAAACCGTCGATCACGCGGTGGAATATAGTGTCGCTGTAGAAGCCTTCTTCACAGTATTGCTGGAAGTTAGCGGCGGTTTTAGGTGCCTTATCAAAATCCAGTTCAATTTTGATGTCGCCGAAGTTGGTGTGCAGAGTAATCATGTGCGCTTCCTTAATTAGATAATAGCAGGGAGAATAGGTGCAGAAATTGTGGGGCGTATAATACGCGCTTGCAGGCAGATAATCGAATGGAAAGGGTAATAGTTGATGAGTCAGCAGCGCGGACGTTTTATCACCATTGAAGGTACGGAAGGGGTAGGCAAAACTACCAATATTGAGTTTATTCGCCAGTGGATACAGACACGCGATATTGAACTGGTGCAGACTAGAGAGCCTGGCGGTACGCCCTTTGCTGAGGATGTGCGTGAGTTATTGCTGGCGGTGCGTTGCGAGGCGGTCGATGAAACCGCCGAGTTGCTGCTGATGTTTGCTGCGCGCGCGCAGCACTTAAATAAGGTCATAAGGCCGGCACTTGATCGTGGCGCCTGGGTATTGTGTGATCGTTTTACTGACTCGACCTATGCTTATCAGGGCGGTGGGCGCGGTATTGAGATCAGTAAAATTGCTGTATTAGAAAGTTTCGTACAGGGCGATTTGCGCCCAGACATGACATTAATTCTCGATATTGACGTGGTGGTCGGGCTTGAGCGCGCTAGTAAGCGCGCAGCCCTAGATCGCTTTGAAATTGAGAAGGTAGGGTTTTTTGAGCGGGTTCGTGCTGCCTATTTAGCTCGCGCTGAGCAATCGCCCGATCGTTATCGCGTTGTCGATGCCGGTCAGTCTTTGCTCGGCGTACAGCGTGATATCAAACAAGTGTTGGAGCAGCTTTACGGTTAAAAAGATGGCGGCGTTGTAACTGTAATTCGGCCACCGCTAGTAGGGTGGTCGAATGAGATTGTCTCCGCATGCAGCATTAATCTGGACGAGGCTGTTAAGGCATTACCGGTGGCGTAAAATCGGTCGCCTAAAATAGGGTGTCCCAGTGCCAACATGTGCACACGCAGTTGGTGCGAACGGCCGGTAATAGGTTTTAACTCTACTCGAGTAACATTGAGGTTATTGTCACGATTTAGCACAGTAAAGTCGGTTTGCGCAGTCTTGCCCTGTTCAAGGTCAACCATTTGCATGGGCCTGTTGGGCCAGTCACAAATAAGAGGCAGGTCAATGTGGCCGCTATCATCGCTGATAATACCGTCTACCATAGCACTGTACTGCTTGGCCGTGCTGCGCTGTTGAAATTGCTTGCTGAGCGATTTTTGCGCTTCATAGCTCAATGGTATTATCACCAGCCCCGACGTGGCGTAATCCAGTCGGTGCACAATGCGTGCATTAGGGTGCGTATGCAGTAGCCGATTTATAAGACAGTCTTGGTTGTGTGGGCCGCGGCCAGGTACTGTGAGCAAGTCGCAAGGCTTGTTAACCACCAATAAATCACCGTCGCTATATTCAATAGTGAAGGCTTCTTTGCTGGCTGGTGCTGGGGTTAATGTGCTGGCAGTAGGGGCTGCTGAAGTGGCTGTTATCATGACGTCATTATTACAGTTTTTAAAGCCTAGGTCGCTTATTTAGGCGGTAATTGTTAAGCTTGAGTTGATATCTAATGACTATTCACATTTGTCGGTAAAGACTTACATGAGCCGTAATTTCCCCGCGATACCCTATCCTTGGCAGCAGCCCCAGTGGCAGCATTTTATGGGCCAGCGCGCTAGCGGTAAATTACCACATGCGTTTATGTTTACTGGTCAAAAAGGTATAGGAAAAAGGCATTTGGCCATGGCCTTGGCTCAGACCGTTTTGTGTGCTGCGCCGCAGAGTCAGTTGCCTTGCGGCCAATGTCGTAGTTGTGAGTTAAATCGTGCCAATACCCACCCCGATTTTATGCTGTTGGAACCGGAAGAAGCCGGCAAAGCTATTAAAATCGATCAGGTGCGCGCACTTTCGAATTTCATTACTAAAACGTCACAACAGGGTGGCTACAAGCTGGCAATCATTGAACCTGCCGAAGCCATGAATACCAATGCCGCCAACGCACTCTTGAAAAGCCTGGAGGAGCCAGCGGGCGATACCCTGCTATTATTGATTAGTCATATCAACAGCGGTGTGATGGCGACTATTCGCAGTCGCTGCCAGCTACAGGTAATGTCAGCACCTTTGGTCGAGCAGAGTTTACTGTGGTTGCAACCGTTAATTGGTGATGGCAATGCTAAGGAATTGTTGGCTCTGGCTAATGGGGCGCCATTGGCAGCGCTGGGGTTGGTGTCAAGTGATGCGCTGGAACAGCGAGCCAGCCTTATCAAGGGGTTGGAGTCTGTGGTGCAGGGCGGGGAATCGCCGCTGGTTATCGCCAAACAGTGGATGAGTTATGAACCGCGAGAACTTTTAGAGTGGTTATTAAAATGGCTGCATGGCATCGCCTGTGTGCAGGCTGGCGGCAATTCTCCGGTGCAATTCTCGCCGTTGGTAATGCAATTTTCTCAGCGATTGTCAGGCCCTTTTTTATATCGTTTTATTGATAAAGTGATGTTGGTCAAGCGTCAACTCCTCAGTGGCGCCAACCCTAACAAACAGCTGCTACTTGAAGAACTGCTTATGGACTGGAGTGTTCTTGCTCGGCAAGCGCGTGGTGGTAACGGCTGATTTTCTGTAGGCGGCAGATACCCCTATCAAGTGTTGCTGCTGAAACCTAGTCTATTGGCTAGGAATGTCTATTTGCGTCGGCAAAGTAAGGCTAGTTTACGCTATCATTATAGACACTACCTGCTTAATGAATTACGGTAACGGGATTATATACTCTGTGAGTTGTGTTGTATGAAAGGACTAGGCGGCGGTACCCGAAACGGGATTTTATCCTTGACTATCAAGGATAAAGCGGTCCTGTATGCTGCGTATATGCCTTTCGTCAACAATGGTGGTCTATTTATTCCCACCAACAAAACTTACCGCATTGGCGATGAAGTTTTTATGCTTCTCAATTTGATGGATGAGGCTGAGAAAATTCCAGTAGCCGGCAAAGTTGTATGGTTAACGCCGCGTGGTGCGCAGGGTAACCGCGCAGCGGGTATTGGCGTGCAATTTGATGATCAGGATAATACCGCTACTAACAAGATAGAGACTTATCTTGCCGGCTCTCTCGATTCGGACCGTCCTACCCATACTATGTAACTATTTTGTATCAAACAGGTCGAGGCGCTAGTCTCGGCCTGTTTTCGTTTGGATGTTAAAAAATGCTGATAGATTCTCACTGCCATCTGGACCGTCTTAAGCTCGATAACTATGACGGCAATCTCGATGCGGCTATAGCGGCTGCCACGGCGCGCGGTGTTGAGCAGATGCTCTGCGTCGGCATCAGTGTCGATAACGTCGATGCTGTGATCGCTATTGCCGAGCGCTATCCACAGGTGGTTAGTTCCGTCGGCGTGCACCCCCTTGATGTTGAAAAGGGTTTGGCGGATGTTGCACAGTTGGCTGCGTGGGCTGCACACCCTAAGGTCGTGGCTATCGGTGAGTCGGGCCTTGATTACTTCTATAGTAAGGATACCAAGCCACTGCAGCAGCAGAGTTTTGCTATGCACTTACAAGCCGCTGGGCAGGTAGGGTTGCCTGTGATTGTGCACACGCGGGATGCGCGCGAGGATACTCTTGCGTTAATTCACGAGCATGGCAATCAGGAGTCAGCGGGGGTTTTGCACTGCTTTACCGAAGACTGGGACATGGCCCGCCGCGCCATGGATATGAATTACATGATCTCGATTTCAGGCATAGTTACTTTTAACAAAGCGGATACGTTGCGCGAGGTGGTGAAGCAAATACCATTGGATCGGTTGCTAGTGGAAACGGACTCACCTTATCTGGCACCAGTGCCTTATCGCGGCAAGCCCAATGAACCAGCCTATGTGCGCGAGGTCTGTGAGTATATCGCCGAGTTAAAAGGCATTAGTTTTGATGAGTTAGCGCAGCACACTGGAAACAACTTTCACAAATTATTTTCTAAGGCTGCACCATTTTTAGGGTGAATTAGACAATTAAGGGCTCAGTATGAAGCAGCAATTAAAGACAATGCTGGAATTGCAAGACAGTATGAATTCTAAAGTGAATGCCGACTGGCGTACGCAGGGTTTTGAGTGGTATCGGGCTATCTGGGTCGAGTGTGCCGAACTGCTTGATCACCACGGTTGGAAGTGGTGGAAGAAACAGCAACCTGATGTAGAACAGGTCATTCTGGAGCTAATTGATATTTGGCACTTTGGCTTAAGCGTTATGCTGCAGTCGGGCCTCAGCACCGATGCTATTATTAGCAAAGTCGAATCTGAGTTGGTTATAGCAACCGATGAGGCTGATTTTCGACTTGATCTGGAGGCTTTTGCCGGTCAGGTACTGTTAACAAAAGACTTTGACATTGCAGCGTTTGGGCGCCTAATGGCCGGTATGCAATTGTCTTTCGATCAGTTGCACTGTGGCTATGTCGGTAAAAATGTTCTTAACTTCTTTCGCCAGAATAACGGATATAAAGATGGCAGCTATGTCAAAGTATGGGCCGGCAAAGAGGATAACGAACATTTGGTTGATGTTGTGCGTCAGTTAGATGCCAGTAGTAGCCATTTTAGTGATGATGTTTATGTTGCGCTTGAATCTCGCTATAAAGAGCTGACCGGTTAAGATGTAGATTGATTGAAAAATGATCGAGATGTTTTTTATCAAAGCGCCTATAATATGCGCGCCATAATCACTGTTCTTGAACCAAAAGAATTATAAAAGCTGTGCTTCTAATCATAGAGGCGCGCTCATTCCAAACGGAGAAATATTGTGAAAGCACCTGTACGTGTTGCCGTCACCGGCGCAGCTGGTCAAATTAGCTACTCTTTGTTGTTCCGCATCGCCGCTGGCGAAATGCTGGGCACAGATCAGCCTGTAATCTTGCAAATGCTGGAAATTACTCCAGCTCTAGAAGCGCTGAAAGGTGTTGCTATGGAATTGGACGATTGCGCCTTTCCGTTACTGGCCGGCATGGTTTGCAGTGATGATCCAAATGTTGCGTTCAAAGATGCTGATTATGCTCTGCTGGTAGGCGCGCGTCCACGCGGTCCAGGCATGGAACGTAAAGATTTGCTTGAAGCTAACGCGGCTATCTTCTCTGTGCAGGGTAAGGCCATGGACGCGCATGCGTCACGCGACATTAAAGTGTTAGTCGTCGGCAACCCAGCCAACACCAACTCTCTGATTGCTCAGCGTAACGCACCAAGTCTGGCTCCTCGCAACTTTACTGCCATGATGCGCTTGGATCATAACCGCGCTATGAGTCAGTTAGCCGAGAAAACGGGCAAGTCGCTCAATGATGTTAAGAATGTGATAGTTTGGGGTAATCACTCTGCAACTCAGTATCCTGATATCAACAACACTAGTGTTGACGATACTGCGGCTCTTGAACTGGTTGATCAAGATTGGTATGAAGGTACCTTTATTCCTACCGTACAGCAGCGTGGCGCCGCCATTATTAAGGCGCGCGGTGCATCTTCTGCTGCTTCTGCTGCTAACGCTGCTATTTTTCACATGCGCGACTGGGCTCTGGGTTCTCCCGAGGGTGATTACGTTACCATGGGTGTATACTCGGATGGTTCTTACGGTATTGAAGAGGGGCTGATTTACGGTTTCCCTTGCGTTTGCAAAGATGGCGACTGGGCAATTGTTCAGGGCATCGAGATCAGCGACTTCTCGCGAGAGAAGATGGCTGCGACTGAAAACGAGTTAAAAGAAGAACGTGACGGCGTTAAGCACTTGTTGCCATAAAATGCTCTGTATAACCCATCTACGTGATGGAGGCGTGCTACCGCTTTTCGGTAGTTGCTCCTATACCTTGAGAATGCGTGCAGTGGTTTTTAAAGCATCATAGGATCGCCAGGGACAGCGGGATTGTTTACTGATAGTAATTGCAGATTTTGCAGAACGCATTAATTTGCCACTCCGTCCGTGGAGAAAAGCGCCGTCTTTGTTGCCGGCGCTTTTTTTATGCTTGAAATTTACTCAAATTTAACCGGTCTAAAGCATTTCAGGAATAGTAAAGCTGCGTGCTAGGCCTTGTCTGAACAAGCTATTTTGGTATTTTTATTGCATCTGCTTTGAGTGCAGTATCTGGTTATTACGGGCCATTGGTTCTCGACTAAAATTAGTCACTGTCTTTGCTGAACAAGATAGCTTTTTTGCTTTTATTGGTGGCTCTATTACTGATAATAAATGTACTTTTCTGTAATAGCGGTGGCTTGACCAATAACATTATCTATCGTGTTCATAGGTCTTGAGCTGATTACATTGACGCATCATATTAAACTTATGTAAGTTGCATCGAAGTTATCTAAGTCGATTCTGAGCACTCTTGGATATTTATCAGTGAGTATGTGCGGGTATTGGTTTATCTGATAAATGCGTCGATTGAATGCTACTGCGTTTTACAGATGTGTAAATCATCGCTGCTATTATGGTCAAGGCTCTCATCTCATTGACCTCGATGATTAAGCTCAGTCACTCAAAGAGTCAGGTTTTAGGGTGTTTGGCTCTTGGAATAATGAGATTTCTTCTGCCTGAATCGGTAGTATTGTTGTACTACTAAATTAAGAGTGAATTTATTATGACTGTTTCTGAGATTAGTTCTGCATCCCATCCCGTAATAGGCGCACCAGCGCCTGACTTTAGCCTTCGAAACCAATCCGGCGATGTTGTTAGTCTCGATAGTTTCTTGGGTAAAAAAACAGTCGTGCTGTACTTTTACCCTAAAGCCTCAACGCCTGGCTGCACAACCCAAGCTTGTGGTATACGTGACAGCGGCGCTGAACTGGCTGCGTTAGATGTGGCCGTGCTAGGAGTAAGCCCGGATCCTGAGGCTAAGTTGCAGCGCTTTATCGACAAGCAGTCTTTGAACTTTGATTTACTTTCAGACGAAGAACTGACCATAACCAAGGCTTATGGTTGCTGGGCTTTGAAAAAGTTTATGGGTAAAGAGTTTATGGGGGTAGTGCGCACTACGTTTATTATTGGTAAGGATGGGACTTTGCTTCATATCATGGATAAATTTAAAACCAAAACTCATCACGATGATCTTTTGGCTTGGCTTCAAGGTAATCAGTAGGGCTATATGCTATCTCAAGTGAGAGGCGTGAGAATTAGCTAGCGTGGGTTTATTAGTAAACATCAAATAAATTAATTGGTGTGTTTTTATTGCACAAGTCTTGCGGCCTGATGATAAACAAGCTAATAATAGGGGCTGTTCTGTTGGGTTTAGCAGGCTTTAAGATTATGGCAAACGGAGAAGCCGGATGATAAATGTTCAATCAGTAAGCTTAATTAATAATCGCGAACTGTTTATTGCTGGTCAAAGTTTTGCTCTGTCAGACGCAAAAACTTTGTCGGAGTTTCAGCGACAGGCAACGCTTCCTGAACTTACAGGTATTGCCGCTCGTGTTCTCATCGCACTGCAAAACCGCATAGGTCACTCTTCACTGGCTATTGCGCACTTGGCTAGCGATTTAAATCTTTCTAAGCGCACTTTACAGCGCCGCTTACAACAGGAAGATATTAACTTTGCTCAATTGCGCGATAAACTACGCTTTAATCACGCCATTAGTTATTTGATTGAGCAAAAAATTAGTATTGATTCAATTTCGTCGAATTTGGACTTTTCTGACCGCACTAGTTTTACCAATGCCTTCAAGCGCTGGACTGAGTTGTCGCCGAGTTTGTTTCGTAAGCTTTATCGTGATTATATTTAAACAGCTTTAAACTGACATGCATGTCGTCAAAAGCTCCTTTTGCGGTTTTTTCTTTGTGCGGCAAAATTGCTGTGGGCGCCTAAACGCTGTAAGGTAGCGCGCTCAAATTTGAATGTTTTTCGAGGTTTTTCCATGAGTTTCTTTATTTCCTCCGCTGTGGCCCAGGCCGAGTCAGCTCCCGCTCCGCAGGGTGATATGATGGGCACCCTGATAATGTTTGGCGGTCTGTTTGCTTTCATGTATTTCTTTATGATTCGCCCGCAGCGCAAGCGTCAGAAAGAACATAAGGATTTGGTCGGCAGTCTTGGCAAAGGCGATGAAGTGGTTCTCAATAGCGGTATGCTGGGAAAAATCATCAAGGTTGATGACAATTATATTGCTTTAGAGACCGGTAATAATGTTGAGCTTAAGTTCCAAAAAAGCGCCGTGAATGCAGTGCTACCTAAAGGCACGATCAAGTCGATATAAACGGGTTGATATAAAAAAAGCCCTTCGGGGCTTTTTTTATGAAAGAAAGAAAATCATGTCCCGCTTTCCCGAAAAATTTAATCTCACGCAATTGCCAACCCTCTGTAGCCACTTGCCCAACTTTTGGTGAGCTAACTAGCCCTTGCATTTAGTTTAAACGCGATTATTTGACCGGTAGCCTTTTGCCCGCTAAAAAAGTGCCAACGTTGAAAACTTAAGTGGTGGCTGCCAAAGCGCAAGGCACAGGCACGTTAATTAATTGCGGTGGTACCCAATCTAATCTTTGCTGTGCAACAGCTTCTAGCTGCAAGCTGGCGGTTTTGGGGTTGAAGGTTGAAGGTTGGAATTTAGCGTAAAATACTTATCTTAAATACAGCAGTGTTAGGTTTTGCAGCCGCGATAATGCCGCATTCATTTATGTAAATTTAAATCAGGTATTACCTATTGGCGGCGCCAATATCTATTGCAGAGTATGTATTTCAACGTTGATTCCTGCATCAGCTACAAGTATATCGGTCCAGTCTAGGCATAGGCCGCCGATATACTGAATATGATTACTCTAATGGTTCGCGAGTAGAGAGTTATGCTCTATCCTATCTATATAGCCAAGGTACTTCGCGAGCTTATAGCTGGATAAAAGCAGGTACATTTTCAGCACAGAGCAATTGGGTATTTATTCACACCGATGGTATTTTTGGTATATTCTCACGGCGTTAGCGGTTTAATCCGTTGTTAAGCGCTCAATACATTATTAGCGATAAGTAAATTACTATGCAGCAATTTTTAATGTCATTTGATTCAGTGTTGTCAGTGATTAATAGCTACGTTTGGGGACCCTGGATGCTGGCTCTTATTCTGGGCACTGGGTTGCTATTGATGGTGCGTTTACGCGGACTGCCTCTGTTAAAAATTGGCTATGGCTTTCGCCAGCTTATAGCAGGCCGCATTAATGCCGGAGATGGAGAAATAAGCCCTTTTAATGCCTTAATGACATCGCTTGCGGCCACTATTGGTACCGGTAATATTGTTGGTGTTGCCACTGCCATTGGCATTGGTGGGCCCGGTGCGCTGTTCTGGATGTGGTGTAGCGCGCTGCTGGGCATGGCCACCAAATACGCCGAAGCAGTGTTAGCGGTACGTTATCGCGAGAAAAGTCCTGAAGGTCACTTTTTGGGTGGTCCTATGTACTACATTAAAAACGGCTTGGGAAAAAAGTGGCTATGGTTGGCAGGTGCGTTTGCCTTTTTTGCCATGCTGGCGGGCTTCGGTATTGGTAATAGCGTTCAAGCTAACTCGGTAGCTGATGCTGTAGAGGGAGCTTTCGGCATACCGGACTATGTCAGTGGTATCGTCATGATGGCGCTGGTTGGGTTGGTGTTGATTGGCGGTATTAGTCGTATATCCTCTGTTGCCGGCGCGCTGGTGCCGGCAATGTCACTAATTTATGTGGCCGCTGGCCTTTTGGTGCTATTACTCAATGCCGCCGAGTTGCCCGCTGCCTTAATGCAGGTGGTGAGCAGTGCCTTTACTGGGCAGGCTGCTGGTGGTGGTTTCGTCGGGGCTAGTATCGCCATGGCGATTCAATTTGGTGTCGCGCGTGGTGTTTTCTCAAATGAAGCGGGTTTGGGTAGTGCGCCCATTGCTCATGCTGCAGCCGCTACGGACAGTCCTGTTCGTCAGGGTGTTGTGGCTATGCTAGGGACTTTTATCGATACTCTGATAATTTGTACAATTACCGGTCTGGCAATTGTGGTTACTGGGGTTTGGAGTGGGGCTGCCAAAGGAGCCGCCATGTCACAGGCTGCTTTTGCTTCCTCTCTGCCCGGTGGTGAAGTAATCATTTCATTAGCCTTAGTGCTTTTTGCCTTTACCACCATTTTGGGCTGGAGTTTTTACGGCGAGCGAGCTGCACAATATTTGTTCGGCCGCAAAGCGATTTTCCCGTTTCGTTTATTGTGGGTTGCCGCCGTTCCATTCGGAGCTGTGGTTGAGATGGATTTAGTTTGGAAGCTGGCCGATACCTTAAATGCCTTAATGGCAATTCCCAACTTAATAGCGCTAATACTCTTGTCGGGGGTAGTGGTAAAATTAACTAATGATTACTTTAGCTCTGATCCCGATAAAGGTGACTTGTAAGCTAGAGGGTTTTTCGTGGGTGCAAGGTGGTACCGAGCTCAACAGGCGGTGTATGTTAAGTGTATCTGATAGGATCGGTCTTATGCATCCTTGTAGTCACGACATTCAACTCGTTCTGAGAGCCGTGGAGCCAATACTGTCACTCTCGACCTAAAGGCAGTTATCGGGTCGCGGTAGGCCAGCTATCTTACTGGCTACTCGCGCCGGACTCGGTGGGAATAGTGTCATTAGATAGATACTGTTGCCCTTGTCTTTACCTAGTTCTAAGCCGATGTATTTCACTAGTGGGCGCATGGCCGGTGACACTTCAAATTTACGATAGAATGTTTGCAAAGCAGTGATTACTAGCCAGTGTTCATCGGCCAAAGTTATACCCTCTTGTTCTGCTAGTATGCTGGCAATTGAAGGGCTCCAGTCTTTTAGGTTTTTTAGATATCCGTCTGGATCGGTGTCTATCGGTAGCCCTGGTGTTGCGCTCATCTTAGTACCAGCTCTGGACATTTCTGTGTTGGCAGCAGAGCTCAACCATTTCGTTCATATTGATTGGCGTCATCTCCTCGAGCAAGTTGCTATTGAGTCCGCGGGCGCGCAAATCGTCTTTTAGGGCGTAAATCTTTATGCCTTTTTTAACTATTTTCTGAAGTTGCATGTGAGCGGGGCTAGTCTTTAGTCCACCATAGCACCCATCTTCAATAAGTATTAAGCTATGATTGCATCCGATAACCTCTAGGCACTGCAAAAGAGCTTGCTGGCTGAAAGGTGATTTATTGACGATATGTAGTGTTGGCATAGGCTGGGTGTTTTTTTGTTTAGAAACTGAGCAACTGATCTTGCTGTTCCATAAGTTCGCGAATATCATTGTTGTTGAGAGCTTTGACTGGTATTACTAGGTCGTCTGCCGTTAAGCCTCGCTCAGCGAGCGCAC
This sequence comes from uncultured Cellvibrionales bacterium, assembly GCA_963933095.1. Classification (GTDB taxonomy): domain Bacteria; phylum Pseudomonadota; class Gammaproteobacteria; order Pseudomonadales; family Cellvibrionaceae; genus UBA1124. The sequence goes on along the minus strand of CAWVSV010000032.1, from coordinate 2,471 downwards.
TGGCTTGCAGATATATATCTTTAATGTCGTACATGGACAATACTGGCAATGTTGCTGATATATTTTTTTGTCGTCCCGCCTCGGGTTGCTGCTCTTTTTTGAGTTGGAACACACCATCCCCCATAAAGAGCAAGCCAAGGTCCTGTTCGTAAGCTGACGCGGCCAAAAGGGCATCCAGGCACTCTTTAGCAGTGGCGCATCCGTAGGGAGCCTTGCGGCTAATAAAAAGTAATTTTTTGGCGGTTTTTCTATTGCTCATATTCAGGCTCCAAACGTGATGACGCGATCACTGTTGACGCAGGCGTCCACGAGTTGACCTAAACCAGACAGCTCAAAGGGTGCGCCTAAATTGTCGAACTCTTTTTCGTAGCGCTTGGCTTCGCTTTGGTCGAGGATGCCACGCCGTAAAGCAGCAGCTATACACACCACCAGATCGAGCGAATGTTGCTCCGCCAGTACCTGCCAGTCTAGATAGAGATTGACTTCGTCTTGCGGTGGGCTGGTGAGCTTGGAACCGTTGTGTACGCCGTCGCCGTAAAAAAATACGCGGTATACTTCATGACCGTCGGCCAGTAGGGTTTGTGTGAATTTGAGTGCGGTGGCACTGGCTTGGCTAGAGTAGGGGGCGGCGTATATAGCGAGGGAAAATTTCATGGGGGTATTATAAATAAAAAAGCCCCGACAGGTCGGGGCTTTTTTATTTTGCTAGCGGTATTAGTCGTCGCTGTTCATAAATCCCAATATGTGAAGCAAGCTGGTGAACAAGTTGTAGATATCTAGGTAGAGTGCAGTGGTGGCGTAGATGTAGTTGGTCTCGCCGCCGTTTATGATGCGGCTGGTGTCATAGAGAATAAAGCCAGACATTAAAAAAACTACTGCACCGCTTACGGCTAGGCGAAACATCGAGACATCAACGCCAAACATCCCGGCGATCATAGCGCCTACAGCGCCAACAATAACCACGATGAGACCGGTCATTAAAAAACCACCCATGAAACTAAAGTCTTTACCTGTTGTTAATACATAGCCAGACAGGCCAAAGAAAACCAGAGCGGTGCCGCCAAGAGCTTGCATAACTACGCTGGCGCCATTGGGCATGGCAAGATAGTGGTTAAGCATGGGGCCAAGCGCAGCGCCCAGCAGGCCAGTGAAAGCAAATACAACCAGTAAGCCAGTGGAACTATTGGCAGTTTTGGGGAGCACAAACCAGACCAACACTAGGGCGACAATGCTACAGATTATGGCGATACCATGGCCAAGGTTGAGCGCCATTGATAGGCCGGCGGTGGCAGCACTAAAAAGTAAGGTCATACCAAGCAGCATATAAGTGTTGCGCAGCAGTTTACTTACTGCTTCTGGTCGAGCTGAGGCTTGACGCGAGTCTGTATAGAGGTCTTGCATTACGTTCTCCAATAAATGCAGTTAAGTATTGATTTAATAATTATATAAAGTCATTAAATCGTGCTGGGTTCATATTACAAGTCGCAAATTAAAACACAAGCAATATACGCTTGTAACAACAGTATACTACTGAAATGCTTGCTAATTGAGCGCTTTGAATGATATTTCTACTGCTTATTTGATAAATGAAAAATAACGAGTTAAGCGCTTGTGCCAAGTTAAAACCCCTGTATAATTCGTGCCACAAGATAGGTGGGGTGGCTGAGTGGCCGAAAGCGGCAGTCTTGAAAACTGTTGAGGGTTTGTAGCCCTCCTAGGGTTCGAATCCCTACCCCACCGCCATATTGTATTTAAAGGCTCTGCTTAATTGCAGGGCCTTTTTTTTGCTTGATATTTGATAGGCGAGTTAGCGCTTGAAGCCTCCCCGTTTAATGGACGCTGGTATTGTGACTTGGTAGATGGCTGTTAATATCCGTTACTGCGCCGGCCAAATGCGACACAAAAAAAGGCCGAGCTGTTATCAGCTCGGCCTTTTTTGTTGGGCTGTTTCCGTTACTCGGTCGTGGACTTATTAGCTCTAGGGTCGTTACTAGGGCGGGTTAGATCGCGCGGCTTACTCTCAACGTCTGAAGGTAGGCTGGTGTCTAGGGCTCCAGACAGCGAAGCTTCGCGGGTCTCGGTAGTAATCTGAATATTGCTTACCGGCTTTGGGTTAGCGCGCGGGTCATTGCCGGGGCGCTCACTTCTAGCTTTAGGTGCGCCAGTATTTGCAGCGACATTCACTACAACGTTTTTAGCTTCAGCAATCACTTCTGTAACTTTAGTAGCCGGAGCTACTTCAGCGACTTTAGTTTCAGTGGTTACTGCAGCTACCGGTGCAACTTCAACGACTTTAGTTTCTGCGATTACTTCAGGTGCTGTAGTTTCTGTAGTTTCTGGAGCTACTTTAGCGACTTTAGTTTTAGTGGTTACTGCAGCTACCGGAGCCACTTCAACGACTTTAGTTTCTGCGATCACTTCAGGTGCTGTAGTTTCTGTAGTTTCTGGAGCTACTTTAGCGACTTTAGTTT
>CAWVSV010000031.1:0-24566 GCA_963933095.1 uncultured Cellvibrionales bacterium | reverse complement strand
ATGGCTCAAATAATGGTTATTTGAGCTGAAATCGTATTTTTAGACGCGTTAGCTTTCAAAAATGGCGGCTAAATTAACAATGGCCTTGCACGACGCTATCGTGCAAAGGTCTCATTATGTCATTCCCTTATTTCTTCAAGGTTCTGAAATTTTTCTAGCATAAACCTCTAAAATTGCGCTTTTTTGTATGACTTTAGAAGCCTTGACGGGGCTATATATGGTCGATATAGACGCCTATTTTCATAGCTTAATTATCAAAGCCTTAGTCATCAAAGCCTTCGGCTTCAAGGGTGATCTCTAGGTTATGTTGGACAGCTTCAATGGGTGTATTTTCAGCGTCTGAATCTGTCTCACTTTGCTCGGTGAGTAGCTTTAGTGCATTAGGTTCACGCATACCAATGTGATATACCGCAAAGCCCGGCAACACAAATTGATCCAGCGCCATACCTAAAATTCTGCCGCTGTAGTCTGAAATAATTTGCTGTTTGTCGTTGGTTACGGGGTTGATAACCGATCCTAATATGTCGCCCTGCTCAACATCGGCGCCAAGTTCTATGCGGCTAAATAAAATACCCGAGGCATTGCTGCGCACCCACGTGGAGCGATAAAAAGCCGGTTCAGGTTCTGCCCAAAGGCGAAAACTGGGGTACATACCGTTTTTTTCCATTAAGGTATTAATTGCCCGAACACCTTCTTCCACCACGGCCACTTGCATACGCATGGGCTCGCCCGCTTCGATGGTCACGGTGGGAATGCCAGCGCGTACCGCGGCGGCGCGCAAAGACTTAGGGTTACCTTGGGTATTTAACACGGGTATATCGCCGAACAGCGCCACAAATTCCGCCACCAGCGGCTGACTCAAGTCGGCTCTTAACTGGGTGATATTGGTGCGATGAAATGAGCCGGTGTGTAAATCCACCACGGCACTGCAATGTTTTATGACGTCATTAAAAAACCAATATGCCAGCCGCGATGCCACACTGCCCTCGGTATTACCGGGGAAGTGACGATTTAAATCGCGACGATCGGGCAGGTAACGCGAGTTGCGCGAAAAACCTAGCAAGTTAACAATCGGCACGCCCACCACCATACCGTGCAATTTTTCTGGGTCTAGATCATATAAAACACGCCGCACCATTTCGATGCCGTTCAACTCGTCGCCGTGAATGGCGGCGGTTAAACACAGGGTTGGGCCATCCCAGGCACCATTGACCGCCAGTACTGGGGTATCGACCGCCATGCCGGAAAAAGATTGGGACGGAGACCAGTTGAGCCTAGTGGTAGTGGATGGAGGTACGTCTACACCCAATAAGTGGCGGGTGTGATTAGGCTGCTTCTCCATGGTTTTGGTGCTGAGTTGCGGCGCCACAGCGTTAATACTGGCCGCTACGGTGCTATCTTTGAGGTCGGTAGTATCAGTAATGGCTACTGGTGAAATCGGCGGTATTTTCGAGTCAGAAATAACGTCTTTTAAAACGATATTTTCTGCCATGGTGCTAACGGTGATGGCGCTATTGACGACATCAAGAGTATTGCCTTCAACCTCTATGTCTGCCGGCCTGATGATGTCAATGGATGACTCTACAGAAGAGGTGGTGATCTGATTTGTGCTGTCGCCTTGGGCAGCGGACAACGCCAGCGACAAACAACTAAGCGCTATAGCGCTAAACAATTTTAATGGCATAAAGAGTCTAATTTGCCTCGGCAGGGTCGGTGAGTCAAGCGGCTATAAATAGCCTTATTTAGTTACAAAAACCTGCTTTATGAGCAGCAGGAAAACCTAAAAGACTGAGGTTTTTAACGGGGTTCCAAGTAGTCGAGCATTAATTGTAGCGTCTGGCGACCGCGATACTCATTAATATCAAGCTTAAACACGGCATGCAGCTTCTCACAGCTGTTCGGCCAAATTTCGAGGTCAACATTAAAAGCAATAGCGTCGATTATTTCATGCCCTCCTTTATTCAGGCACAGCACCAGTTTTAAATGTTTTTCGCCGACAATACGTTGCTGCACAATATAAAATTCGCCATCAAACAAAGGCTCGGGAAAATGCTGCCCCCAAGGCCCGCCCTCACGTAATTCTTGCGCCAACTGCATAGTAAATTCTGGTGCCGACAACTCGCCATCACTCAAGACTTCGGCCTGTAAATCGGCGGTTGTTAACTGACGACGAACCTCTGCATCGAAGGCTTTGGCAAAGGCTGGGTAATGTTCTTTTTTTAGGCTCATACCAGCGGCCATGGCGTGGCCACCAAATTTGGACAGTAATTCGGGCTGACGTTTGGCGACGGCGTCTAAGGCGTCGCGAATATGCAGACCCGGAATAGAGCGCGCCGAACCTTTAATTTCAGTCTCGTTGGCCTCGGCGAAAGCAATCACTGGGCGATGGTAGCGATCTTTTATGCGCGAGGCTAAAATACCAATCACGCCCTGATGCCAAGTGGCATCGAACATTGTAAGCCCCCAAGGCATATCGGCCTCAACGAGAGATATTTGTTTGAGACTGGCCATAGCTTCGGCCTGCATACTGCTTTCGATTGCCTTGCGATCGTGGTTGAGGTCATCGAGCTCCACCGCCATGTTGCGTGCGGCATCGGGGTTATCGGTCAGCAGGCAGTTGATGCCGAGCGCCATATCGTCGAGACGGCCAGCAGCATTTAAGCGCGGGCCGATAGCAAAGCCCAAATCACTTGCAACTAAGCGGTGTCGTTCGCGACCCGCCACATCCAGCAGCGCCAAAATACCGGCCCGCGCACGGCCGGCGCGAATACGCAGTAAACCCTGATGCACTAATATACGATTATTGTGATCAAGCGGCACAACATCGGCGACGGTACCCAGTGCGACTAAGTCTAAAAAATCTGCCATGTTAGGCTCAGCTATGCCCGCATGGGTAAACCAAGCGCGCTGTCGCAAGGCTGTGCGCAGCGCACTCATAACATAAAAAATAACCCCGACACCGGCGAGATTTTTACTGGGAAAGTCACAACCGTGCTGATTGGGGTTGACTATCGCGGCGGCATTGGGCAATTCGTCACCCTGCAAATGATGATCGGTAACCACCACGGTAATGCCTAGGTTATTGGCCGCCTCAACACCATCGATACTGGCAATACCGTTGTCAACGGTAACAATTATATCTGGCTGGCTTTTGGCCGCCTCTGCGACAATTTCTGGGGTTAAGCCATAGCCGTATTTAAAGCGATTAGGCACTAGAAAATCGACACGCTGCAAACCTAAAGCTCTGAGCGCTAGCACAGCAAGAGCAGAACTGGTGGCCCCGTCGCAGTCAAAATCGCCAACAATTAATATTGATTGTTGTTGCTGTACCGCCGCGGCGAGAATATCGACGGCCTGTGTTAGCCCTTTCATCGTTGGGCGCTGTAAATCGGCGAGATTTTTTTGCAATTCGGTGTCGTTAACAATGCCACGTGCGTGATAAATACGCTGCAGTAACGGCGATATTGCTGAGCAAAGAGACTGATCTGCTGCACCCAGCGGGCGACGTGAGATTGTTTTTTTAACTGACATTAAGGTTATAGACCCTGTATTTCGATAGTTATTATTAATACTAATGCAGTGGTGGCAACTGACGTCAAATTGTGAGGTTGATTATTTACCGGCCAGAAATTACTTTTAGGCTGCAATAAATCCAAGTCGCGATACGCTTTAGCGCCAGATGCCTGACTGCGCAAAACCTCGGCTGAAATATAAATACCTGCAGGCTTTAGGTGCGCGTGTTAGTGACAAGCCAGTGCCGTGAACCGCAACGGGCAAGCGACACATTAGGGTTCGAAGTAGGTTTAAAGTCATTCTACGCAATTACCCGTTTGGGTATTGAGCGACACGCTGCCGAGGTTAAATCGGTCAGCCAAGCCGAAACTATACGCAGCTATTTATGCACACTGTACACTTGTGTCAGTGGTAATGCTTGAAGACTTCGCCAATCAGTGTGCCCATGAATACTTGCTACCGCTCGCAAAAGTTGTATGTCCGTAAATCACTACAATGCCTGAGCGTTTTTGGCGCTGGTAAAGTTTTTCAACGATATCCTAAGCCTCCCCCATAGGCCAGATACAAAAACGCCCAGCGAACCAATGCTCGCTGGGCGATTAAGAAGAAAAACACTCTCACTTAAATGCGGATATTAGCCGCTATAAACGCGTGGATAGTGTTGATGTCGTTTTTCTGGACGGTGAAACGCTCTTCACGCTCAAACAGATCTTTCATATGATGCGGCAGTACCGGATCTTCAGATTGACCGGCTTTTTTTACCGCCTCAGGGAACTTGGCGGGATGCGCGGTGGCCATACAGATCATGGGTATATCCTGACGACGGCGGGTTTTGCGCGCAGCCTCAACACCGATAGCGGTGTGCGGGTCGAGCAGGTACTCGGTCTTATCGAACACATCACGAATAACATCGAGCATAGTGTTGTCGTCTAAGCGATAACTGGTAAAGAGCTCAGCCGCTTTGTCTATCACATCTTGACTCAGGGTCATGGAGCCGGACTTAAAGTCCTCCATCATGTGGCGAATGAGGTCGCCATCGCGACCACAAAGGTCAAATAACATGCGTTCAAAATTGCTCGACACCATGATATCCATGGACGGTGACAAGGTGTGATGCAGCTCTTGCTTAGAGTGATCGTTATTACTCAAACAGCGATGTAAAATATCGTTGGAGTTAGTCGCCACAACTAACTGATCGATGGGCAAGCCCATTTGCTTAGCGAGATAGCCCGCAAAAATATCGCCGAAGTTGCCCGTAGGTACCGAGAACGCCACGTCGCGATGCGGTGCCCCCACGGCAGTAGCCGCGTAAAAGTAGTAGACGATTTGAGCCATGATACGAGCCCAGTTGATGGAGTTAACCGCCACCAACTGACGACCATCAGGCAAGAATGACTGATCGGCAAAGCTCGCTTTAACCATGTTCTGACAGTCATCAAAATTACCTTCTAAGGCAATGTTGTGAACATTATCAGTCAAAACACTGGTCATCTGGCGACGCTGCACGTCTGAGACACGATTGTGCGGGTGCAGAATAAAGATATCGACATTGTCACATTTACAGCAGCCCTCAATGGCAGCCGAACCCGTGTCACCTGACGTCGCCCCCATAACCACCACTTTTTGGTCGCGCTTGGCGAGAATGTAATCAAATAGATTACCCAGAAATTGCAGCGCGAAATCTTTAAAGGCCAGCGTTGGGCCCTGAAACAATTCCAAAATAAACTCGTTATGACCGGTCTGTACCAGTGGCGCAATAGCAGCATGACGAAATGTTGAATACGATTTATCGATAATTTTTTTGAGGTCGGCATCGGGCACTTCACCAGCAACAAACGGCGCCATTACCTTAAAAGCCAAATCTTGGTAGCTCATTCCCGCCATAGAGGCGATTTCTTCTTTCGAAAAAGTCGGCATGGTCTCTGGCAGATACAGACCGCCATCAGAGGCAAGTCCGGTTAACACAACATCTTCAAACGATAGGCTCGGTGCCTGACCGCGAGTACTAATGTATTTCATAGTTGTTCCTTGCTGCGCTTAGGCGAGAGTTTCAACGCGAATATGGGTTACCGAGCCACTAATGGCATCCAGCGCTTCGATTAGCTCAGCCGCCTGCAGCAGCTGTTTTTCAATAGCGCGATTGGTCAATAATATAAGCGGCACCTGTGTACAACCGTGCTGCTCTTTTTGGATTACCGCCTCGATACTAATACCGCTTTCGCTAAGAATAGTGGTCACTTGCGACAACACACCGGGTTTGTCATCGGCCTGCATGCGCAAATAATAGGCGGTTTCGCACTCCTCGATCGGCAGTATGGGCAGCTCTTGCAGGGCATTATTGTTAAAACCCAAGTGTGAAACACGGTTTTCGCTGGCGCCACTAAAGCTACGAGCTAAGTCAACGATATCGGCAATAACCGAAGATGCGGTAGGCTCTGCGCCCGCACCGGCACCGTAATAAAGGGTTGGGCCTACGGCATCACCCTTAACCAGCACCGCGTTCATAACGCCGTCAACATTAGCGATCAAGCGCTTTTTTGGAATCATCGTCGGGTGTACGCGCAACTCAACACCGTTGTCTGTCTGGCGGGTAATACCCAAGTGCTTAATGCTGTAACCCAATTCTTCGGCGAAATCGACATCTTGAGGCTCAATTTTGCTGATGCCTTCGGTAAAAACTTTATCGAACTGCAGCGGCATACCAAAGGCGATAGATGACAGGATGACCAGCTTGTGCGCGGCATCAATACCCTCGACATCAAAGGTCGGATCGGCTTCGGCGTAGCCTAGGTCCTGAGCTTCTTGCAGGACATCGGCAAAATCACGACCTTTATCACGCATCTCAGTGAGAATAAAGTTACCGGTGCCATTGATAATGCCTGCCAGCCACTCAATTTTATTACCCGCCAAACCTTCACGCAGTGCCTTAATAATTGGGATACCACCAGCAACAGCAGCTTCAAAGGCAACCGTTACCCCCCTTTTTTCAGCGGCGGCAAAAATCTCGTTGCCGAACTCGGCAATTAATGCCTTGTTAGCCGTGACCACATGCTTACCGTTTTCAATGGCCTGAAGCACTAGGTCTTTGGCGATGGAAGTGCCACCAATTAGTTCAACGACGATATCGACATTGGGATTTTTAACCACGTCAAATACATCGCGGCTGACATTACTGCTGGAAGTATCACAAGCTGGATTGTCCCGGCGTGCGCCAACCTGTTCAATAATAATTTCACAACCGGCGCGGGCATTTATTTCACGCTGATTGCGCGCGATAACATTAAAGGTACCACTGCCTACTGTACCCAGACCGCAGATTCCAATTTTTACCGGTTTCAAAATAACATCCCCTTATATAGAAGGTTTAATTGGTCGATGGCAGAAAATACAAAACCAACTGACACAATAAGGCCCAGTAGGCCAAAAATTCGGCAACCATACTGGGCCTAAGGTGCGCTGTCAATGACAGCTAAAACAACAATCCCTAGCGGCTATTCTGCTTTGCTAGTGGCATCGGCTAACTTACTGTCAATCGGCTCGAGACCGAGAGTACTTAACAGGTCTGCAGTAGGCATGTAGCCGGGAATCAAACGACCATCTTCGAGCACCATCGCTGGGGTTCCTGTTACACCTAGCTTACCACCGAGCGCCAGATGCTCGGCTACCGGATTACCATTGCAGACGGCCATATCGAGAGGCTCGCGATTTTTTAGTGTGGTCAAAGCTTCCTGAGGATTATCACTGCACCAAGCGGTGGCAATTTTATCGTAGGATTCACTCTGCAAACCAGCGCGCGGGAAGGCCAGATAACGTACCTCAATACCCTGCGCATTCATCTCATCCATCTGGCGATGCAGTTTGCGACAATAACCACAGTCAATATCGGTAAAAACATTAATATGGGCGCGGGTTTCACCCTTTGGGCTGTAGATAATTTGGGTGCTGACATCTATTGATTTTACCAACTCAGCCCTAGCCAAAGCACGTTCAGCTTCCATGGGATCGACAAAACCAGTAGGAGTCACTTCTAATAAATCTCCGGCTATAAAATGCTTGCCGTCGGCCGACACATAAAGACTTTGATTGCCTACCGGCACACGATAAACACCCTCTACAGGGGAGGCAAACACCTCGGTAAAGGGTATATCTGGCCGAGCCTGACGCATAGCCGCCAGTACCTTATCAGCTTCAACCTTGGCCAGAGCTTCGGCGGCGCTTGCCTGTATAGCGCCTGACAGAGCTGATGCAGCAACCGCTGTAAGTAATATAGAACGAATAATTTTTTGCAATGGATTACCCTCAATTTATTGTTGCTTTTATTAGCGTCGCAACCGCTATTCAGCATAAACGACTTGCAGTCTAACATGCCTTGTAGAACCCACAACCCGCAAAGAGTTCCCGATTTTTTATACCTATTAGCCACGCAAGGGCGAACTAAAGCAGTCGATAAGGGCCGCATAGATCCCAGTGGCTAGAAGCACATCTCCCTGCAGCTAGCCACGCGGATGATGCTCGGCATGCAGGGCTTGCAGGCGTGCTTTAGCGACATGAGTGTAGATCTGCGTAGTCGATAGATCTGAATGACCCAGCAGTAGTTGCACTACTCGCAGATCAGCACCATGATTAATAAGATGTGTAGCAAACGCGTGGCGCAAGGTGTGTGGCGACAAAGGCACTGCAATAGCCGCCACCTGTGCCCAGTGTTTAATCCGATGCCAAAAAGTTTGCCGCGTCATCTGTTGACCGCGACCACTGGGGAAAAGCGCCTCACACGGTGTTTTAGCCAGCAACTGTCCTCGCCCCTCACGCAAGTAACGCTCGAGCCAATTAGATGCCACCAGTCCCATAGGCACCAGACGCTCTTTGCTGCCTTTACCCATCACACGCACCACGCCCTGACGCACATTCACCTGCAGCGCCGTCAAACTAACTAACTCGGTCACCCGCAAACCGCAGGCATAAAGCAACTCCAACATGGCCCGGTCACGCAGACCGATAACGGTGTCGATATCGGGCGCCATTAACAATCTCTCGACATCCGCCTCAGTCAATAACTTTGGCAGTGACGGACTCAACTTAGGATTGCTAACACCAGCACAGGGATCAAGCTGCAAGCGCTCCTCGCGAAGCTGCCAGCGATAGAAACCGCGCAGCGATGACAGCGCCCGGGCACTTGAGCGCGCCGACAACTTTAGTTCCAGCAGGCGGTAAGCGAGGTAACTCTGCACAGAGACCGTATCGGCCAGCAACAAAGATTTACCTGTTGATAACAACCACAGTGAAAATGCCGACAGATCGCGCCTATAAGCTTGCAGCGTATTATCGCTCAAGCCGCGTTCCATCCAAATCGCATCGAGATACTGCTCTAGCGCCGGTTTATCACCAACCTGAGCATCGACCGCCACTGTCAACAACATATTGTTCTCTTGGTCATTAAAAAAGTCAGCATAGCAGATACAACAAAGGCCCCGCCGACAGAGTCGACGAGGCCTTTATTTAAAGGAAGCGCGCAATTACTTGCGAATCAGCTTCTCTTTAATACGTGCAGCCTTACCAGTCAGCTCGCGCAAGTAGTACAACTTGGCCTGACGAACGTCACCGCGACGCTTAACAGTAATACTGTCAATCTGACGAGAGTGTGTCTGGAAAGTACGCTCAACGCCGATACCAGAAGACATCTTGCGAACGGTAAATGCAGAGTTCAGGCCGCGATTACGAACCGCAATAACAACACCTTCAAACGCCTGCAGGCGCTCACGAGTACCTTCTTTTACCTTAACTTGTACAACAACAGTGTCACCTGATGCGAAATCTGGAAGATCAGTTTTCAGCTGTTCGGCTTCGATTGCTGCAATAATATTGTTCTTACCCATGGCTTGCTCCTAAGCATGTATAGCCTCACGGCTAGTAATTTTCAGAGTCAAGGTCCCGACGATAATCCGTCAGCAGCGTTTGCTGCTCCTCGGTCAGTTGTTTCTCGCTGAGAAGATCAGGCCTTCTCAACCAGGTTCGCCCCAACGCTTGTTTTAAGCGCCAAAGCCGAATTTTTTCATGGTTACCTGACAGTAAAACATCGGGTACCCGCTGCCCTTGATAAATATCTGGGCGCGTATAATGAGGGCAATCTAATAAGCCCTCAGAGAAGGAATCCTCTACTGCCGATTTGGCATGTCCAAGAACTCCCGGTATCAAACGAATTACTGAGTCGATTAACACCATGGCCGCTAACTCACCGCCACTCAAAACATAATCGCCAATCGACCATTCTTCGTCGATCTGCGCCTGGATCAATCGCTCATCGATACCTTCGTAACGACCCGCCACCAATACCAAGTTGTAACATTGATTATCCTCTCCCAAGCCGGCCAAAGATTCAGCGCCCGCCTGATCAAGAGGTCGCCCCTGAGGAGACAAGTAAATAACCTTTACCGGTTTATCACTGTCTGCAGTAACCCAAGCACGAGCATCCTTTATGGCGTCTTCGAGAGGCTGAATCATCATCAACATCCCTGGACCACCGCCGTAAGGTCTGTCATCTACTGTTTGATGGCGATCCTCCGCATAGTCGCGAGGATTCCAACACTGCAGCTCAACCAAACCTTGCTTAACGGCTCTACCGCTGACCCCATAATCACTGATCGCGATAAACATTTCCGGAAACAACGTTACCAGTGCCACCTTCATTAGAACTCGGGATCCCACTCTACAGTGATCACACCACTCTCTAAATCAATGCTTTTTACAAATTGCTCGGGTACATAGGGTACTAAACGCTCGCGCGTATCTATGCTGCCGTCGCTTGCCGACACCACGATTACATCGTTGGCGCCAGTTTCTATCAGCTTTTGAACCACACCAAAATGGTAACTTTGGCCTTCGTATTCACTGATAACCTGCAGACCTTCAAGCTGATGCCAATAAAATTCATCGGCATCAAGTTCAGGCAGTTGGTCTCGCTCAACAGCAACCATTACCTTGCTGTATTCACGAGCCAAATCGCAATCATCGAGCCCCTTGATGTGTACCACCAAAGTCTGACCATGAGCCCCGTGTGGACGCCCCTGATCAACCTCAACCGACTTAACGCCATGGCGAGTTTTTAACCACCAAGTTTTATGCTGCAGTAAATTTTCTCTCGGCTCGGTGAAGGACTGAACTTTAAGCCAGCCCTTAACGCCGAATACCGTGGAGACACGCCCGAGGTCGATTAAGTTAGACTTTTTCTCACTCACAAGAGCACTCCATCAAAACTGCTGATACACAGTAGACACTTAAATTAAGCGGCAACAACGGCAGTTTTATTGTCTTTCAGCAGCTTAGCAACACGATCACTCAGCTGTGCGCCCTGGGCAACCCAGAATGCAACACGCTCTTCGTCAACGCGCAAAGCTTCTTCCTGACCCTTAGCAATAGGGTTGAAGAAACCAACACGCTCAAGAAAACGACCATTACGGGCGCTGCGGCTGTTGGTTACGGTCAGATGGTAAAATGGACGCTTCTTAGAACCGCCACGAGACAGACGAATAGTTACCATTGAGGTATCTTCCTGTTTTTCGTTAAAAAACTCTTTACAAGAGCCTTATCAATTAAAGCGAGCCAGTATTTATGCTCACACTGTGTTCAGCAGAGCCTAAGCTCAAACCGATAAATTCGTTACGCAGACAGAGCCCACGAAAGGCGCGGTATTCTACAACAACAATAATTTCATGTATAGCTTTGGCATATTTAGACTACTGAGTAACTAAAATTAGCAACCAAAACGGAGCGACCAACCACCCTAGGGCATCGGAGTAAGGTCGTGCGCTAGCGTCCCAAACCTGGGGGTAAACCCCCGCCTGGCATTCCGCCGCCACCACCGAGCATTCCACCCATACCGCGCATCATTTTACTCATGCCACCGCCTTTCATTTTCTTCATCATTTTTGCCATCTGCTTATGTTGCTTGAGCAGGCGATTGAGATCCTGAACCTGAGTGCCTGAACCGGCGGTAATTCGGCGTTTGCGCGAGCCGTTAAGAACATCAGGATTAGAGCGCTCACCGGGCGTCATGGAGTCGATAATGACGCCCATCACTTTAAATTGCTTACCCATATCGGCTTGTGCAGCGGCTTCAGCGGCTTTAGCCATACCCGGGAGCTTTTCTAGCATAGAGCCAAGCCCACCCATATTTTGCATCTGTTCCAACTGGTCACGCAGGTCATTAAGGTCAAATTTCTTACCCTTGACAACTTTGTTAATCAGCTTTTCGGCTTTTTCTTTGTCGACATGCTGCTCGGCCTGTTCGATTAGCGACATTATGTCGCCCATTCCAAGAATGCGCGATGCAATACGGTCAGGGTGGAATGGCTCTAGCGCGTCGACTTTTTCGCCCACACCCATAAACTTAATAGGCTTGCCAGTAATATGACGAACCGACAAAGCAGCACCGCCACGAGCGTCGCCGTCGACCTTGGTTAAGATCACACCGGTCAGAGGCAGCGCATCATTAAAGGCCTTGGCAGTATTAACCGCATCCTGACCAATCATGGCGTCGATCACGAACAGCGTCTCGACCGGATTAACCGCGGCGTGCAAAGACTTAATTTCGCCCATTAACTCATCATCGACATGCAGGCGGCCGGCCGTATCGAGAATCACCACATCGGCGTGCTGACGCTTAGCGTGTTCAATCGCACCCCTGGCAATATCTACCGGCTTTTGCTCTGCTGTCGACGGGAAAAAACCTACTTCGACCTCAGCAGCGAGAGTCTCTAGCTGCTTAATAGCGGCCGGACGATAAACATCCGCACTAACAACAATAACTTTTTTCTTTTCGCGCTCTGTCAAATAACGCGCCAACTTTGCTACAGAGGTGGTTTTACCCGCACCCTGCAGACCCGCCATCATAATAACAGCTGGCGGCAACACACCGAGATTCAAGCCCTCAGTTGCCGAGCCCATCACGGCGGTCAACTCACTCTCAACAATTTTAACGAACTGCTGACCAGGGTTTAGGGCTCGACTAACCTGCACACCAATAGAGGCTTTACGTACACGTTCAATAAAGGCTTTAACAACGGGCAGGGCCACGTCAGCTTCCAGCAAGGCTTTGCGCACCTCGCGCAAAGTATCTTTAATGTTGGAGTCGGTTAATTTCGCTTTACCGGTAATGGCTTTAAGCGAGTGAGAAAGACGATCCGATAAACTGTCAAACATAGCGGCCTGCACTTATTACTGAGCGTATTGATCGATGCGCCGCCAGTGAGCCGCGCACTACAAGAATTTGATAACCGGCGATTATAGCCGCACTAGCTTCAGTAGCCCAGCCCAACAGCCAATTTATAAGACACAAGGCTAAATGATCGGCCTAGCAGTTAACCGCGCCTTATGACAAAATCCTTAATATATTCTCGACACTGAATCTCTCACACGCAGGACGCCATGATTACAGCTTTCGCTCTTACGTTTAATGTCGCCGCCATTGCTGTCTATATTGCCGCCAGCGGTTACCTGGTTGTGCAGTTCGCGCGCAAAGAAGAGGTCAATAAACTCTGGCTGCTAGCATTTGCCTGCTGCGCATTGGGGCTGCACGGCTTAGGAGTCATAAATACTATCTTTTCAAGCGACGGATTGCAGTTTGGACTATTTAAAGTGTCGTCGCTGATATTCTGGGTGATCAACACTATAGTGCTGGCCAGCAGCTTGAAAAAACCACTGCACAACCTTTTTGTTTTACTATTTCCCCTATCGGCTCTGGCGGTGCTGGTATCTATATTGAGCAACAGCCCACAGCTGTTATACGCTCAGTTAGGCCAAGGCTTAGCCAGCCATATACTGCTATCTATATTGGCGTACAGCTTGCTGACCATCGCCAGCATGCAGGCACTTCTGCTTGCATTCCAAAACCATCAATTACGCAGTAAACAACCTACTGGCGCGGTGCGATTACTGCCACCTCTACAAACTATGGAGGCCCTGTTATTTGAAATACTATGGGCCGGCATGCTGTTACTGACACTGTCTATTGCCACCGGCTTTATTTTTTTGCACGACATCTTCGCACAACATTTGGCGCACAAAACCCTATTCTCACTGCTCGCCTGGTGTATCTATGCAACTTTATTATGGGGACGACATAAGCTCGGCTGGCGAGGTAACACAGCCATTCGCTGGACTCTGGTCGGTTTTACAGCGCTTATGCTTGCCTATTTTGGCAGCAAACTAGTATTGGAAGTCCTTCTATAAGGATCGCCATACTAGCTGCCTTGTAGCTGCCTTGTAGCTGCCTTGTAGCTGCCTTGTAGCTGCAGAGTAACTTGACAGAGAGGTTGTTCTGGCAATAATCACAATGCCGACGGTTCTTTAATTACTTTGCGAGCTAGCCTACACATTTGCTTCAAAAGCCAATCTAATAGAAAATAACATCCTATTTTAAAGTGTGAGGCTCGACCTTTTTGAACGACATATCCATCGGCCTGCTTTTTACTGTACTGGCAAGCCTAATTATCCTCTCCGCATTCTTCTCAAGCTCTGAAACGAGCATGATGTCGCTCAACCGCTATCGCTTGAAACACTTGGTCAAAAAAAAGCATAAAGGTGCTATGCGGGCCTCATTACTGCTAAATCGTCCCGACCGTCTGATTGGTGTAATTCTAATCGGTAATAATTTGGTCAACATTTTCGCTACATCTATTGCCACAGTTATAGGTATTCGCCTCTTCGGCGACGCCGGCATCGCTATTGCCACCTTAGGACTCACGGTGGTGATCTTAATATTTGCCGAAGTCACCCCCAAAACCATTGCCGCCCTGCACCCAGAAAAAATCGCTTTCCCTGCCAGCCTAGTCTTAAAGCCATTGCTCAGCTTACTGGCCCCCTTCGTGTGGCTGGTTAACACCATATCCAATCGCATAGCTCGTCTTTTTGGCGTTAACACTCACACAGCCCCCAGCGAACAACTGCGCCCAGAGGAGTTACGCACCGTAGTAGACGAAGCTGGTGACCTGATCCCAGAACAGCATCAAGGCATGCTGCTCAATGTACTCGACTTAGAGAAAGCGACCGTCGAAGACATCATGATCCCGCGCAACGAGGTCATCGGTATCAACCTTGAAAGCCCAGTCGCAGAATTACTGTCACAACTGCGCAACAGCGATTACACCCGCTTACCGGTGTACAAGGGCGACATCAACAATGCGGTGGGTATATTGCACCTGCGTAATGCCCTTCGCTTTTTACATGGCGACGATAGCAAAATCACTCATGCCGCTATTAAACGTTTTTCAGGCGAGCCCTACTTTGTTCCTGAAGGCACTCCTTTGCACACCCAGTTGCTAAATTTTAAAAGCGCAAAACGCCGAATGGCACTGGTAGTGGACGAATACGGCGACGTTCAGGGGCTGGTCACTATGGAAGATTTATTGGAAGAAATAGTGGGTGACTTCACCACCAATCGCGCCGAAGAAGAAAACGCCGATATTCAAGCGCTCGCACAGGGCTGGCATTTAATTGAAGGAAGTACGTCAATTCGCGACATTAATCGCAACCTCAATTGGAACCTGCCCGCCGACGGTCCAAAAACACTTAACGGTTTGGCTATGGAATACCTTGAAGACATTCCCGATGCCCGCATAAGCTTTCGCATTGGCGACTATCACTTTGAAACTGAAAAGCTGTCGGTGAAAATGATAGTGACCGCTAAAGCCAGAGCGATCAACCACTAAAAATTCGTTCATCCGAGCGTGCACACTGAGTATCGATGATCGTATCAAAACCGCTGTTGAGCAGCTGCACGATTACTGCTGCGGTAAACCCCCAAATGGTAAAGCCCGCATACTGATAAACAGGTATTCGTCGCTTACGACCGTTACCGATAAATACATCGGTGCGAATACGGGGGTCTTGCTGCAAGTATGACAGCGGCACAGAAAACACTCTATCCAGCTCATCGGCATTAGGTATTAGCCCTTCGAGTGAGTCTATCCAGCCGATATAGGGCGTTACCACTGTACCGCGGCGAGTACTGCTACTTGGCAGGGTTGCAATCAATTCAACATTATTGGTGGGAATATTTATTTCCTCCCAGCTTTCACGCAAAGCCGTTGCCGCCAAATCAGTGTCGCCCGGCTCCCACTTACCGCCTGGAAACGCGATCTCGCCGGCATGAGTACGAAGATGAGTCGCACGCCGAGTCAACACTAACATCGGCTCCTGCTCCAGTGTGGGGCGAGTCAGCAGTAAAGCCACTGCCGCCTCACTGGCAAAAACCCCCTGCTGCTTAGACAGTGGGCACAAAGCTTTAAGACGAGCTTCAAATCGCTGCAAACAGACCTCCTTTACCAACACAGCCAACTAACTTCAGCTTCCGCTTTCGATAACCAAAAAGCAACCACAAACTAACTGCTGTGAAAGCAGAAGGCGTTTATACTAACGGCATCTATTGGCAAGAAATAACCGTTATGAACTACTGCAGCCACTGCGGCACCAAAGTCATTTTGCGGGTTCCTGCGGGCGATAACCGCGAGCGTTATACCTGTGATCAATGCGGTACTATTCACTACCAAAATCCATGCATTATCACCGGCACCCTGCCTATATACAAAGATCAAGTTCTGCTCTGTAAGCGCGCCATAGAACCCCGATACGGACTGTGGACTCTGCCTGCGGGGTTTATGGAAAATGGCGAAAGTACCGAAGACGGGGCTATAAGAGAGACCCAGGAAGAAGCTCAAGCCCGCGTGCGCGTTGACGACCTGTACACCATGTTTGATCTGCCTCATATTAATCAGGTGTATTTTTTTTATCGGGCACAGCTTATTGATCTAAGTTTTTGCGCCGGTGAAGAGTCTCTTGAGGTAGCGCTATTTGATGAGGCTGACATCCCTTGGTCAGAGCTTGCGTTTCCAGTGGTGACGCGTACTCTCGAGCACTTTTTCAACGACCGAAAAAATCAAAGCTACCCTTTGCGCAGAGAAGTGATGAAAAAAATGATCTGAAAAAATATTAACACAGCAATAAATTGAAATTAATTTAGAAGAATGATCGTAACGAGAGTTCGGTCACAGCTAGTTATGCTTTTTTATTCTAAGC
This sequence comes from uncultured Cellvibrionales bacterium, assembly GCA_963933095.1. Taxonomy (GTDB): domain Bacteria; phylum Pseudomonadota; class Gammaproteobacteria; order Pseudomonadales; family Cellvibrionaceae; genus UBA1124. The sequence continues at coordinate 7,985 of CAWVSV010000031.1, read as the reverse complement.
ATAACTGAACTGACCGCACCCAGCCATATGATTTTGCCTATAAAATAGCCATCAATAAGTAACAGCGCAATCAGCAGGTACCCCGATGAAGCCCCCCATTCTGACTCAAAAAGCAGATTCACTGCCGCCCACCCAGTATGAATGGATAGATAATACCGACCCCGAATTCGTCGCAGCGGGCAACAGCGCAGTGAAATATGTCGACCGATATAGTGATGATTTTAGCGACGTTGATACCCCATTAAAAGATACCATAGACAATAATCAAGAGAAGCAATCCAGCGCCCGCTTTGCCGTTTTCTATATCGATAAATACGTCGATCCATTGCAGTCTCTGCAAGTCACCAGTGCCATGGCCAAGCACTTTAAATTACGATCTCAACATTGTCTAAAACTGTCTTCCGGCCAGCCAATGTTAATTAAAGGCTCACTGCCGATCGAGCAAGCCAGTCAAATCAAGCAAGCCATTGACAATCTTGGTGGCAGCGCTTGGATTCAACTACAAACTATTAACGGTGTAGTACGAGAGCGTCGCGCCGAGAAGCGCCGTTCTGGATTTGATCGGCGCGCACTGGGACGCACCGACATCAACATTGACCGTCGTAAACGTGATGACATTCGCAAACTGCGCATCACATAACTAGCACTAGCCAACATCAGTCAGCGGCCAAACCTCAAAAGCTGGCTCCTCGTATGGATGGGTTTTTTTTAAAGCCACCACAGCGTGGCGCACAAGATCATCTGCACAAACCATTTCCACTCGCCATTCGCCAACCTCCACTAGCTTATCCTGCTCACCTACAAAAGGCTCAGCCCCAGCCAAGGTTCTAAACTGACCTCGCCCTAACACCTGCCAGCAACAGTGGTCATAGTTACCAATACGCCCGCCACCGGCACCAAAGACTGCCGCTTTAACGACATCTAAATGCGTTTCAGGAACAAAGAAGGCCAATTTGTACACGCACTAACCCTTGCCGCGTGCATCAAACGCGGCCATCTGCAACGGTGTCGCCGGCAACTGGTGCTTGTCTTTCCACTCACTATAAGGCATGCCGTAAATCGCTTCCCGAGCCTGATCATAATCGACCGACTCGCCGCGTTCGACCGCTTCGGCCATATACCATTTTGCCAGGCAATTGCGGCAAAAATTAGCCAAATTCATCAAATCGATATTTTGCGCGTCTTTGTTGGCATCCAGGTGCTTAAGCAGGCGCCTAAAACTGGCCGCTTCAATCTCAGTTTGGTTGTTTTTATTCAACTTATAACCCCTTAAAAAAACAACGGCCATATCAAAAGATCGATATGGCCGCCATTTATTTCAATAAAAACCCATAAATTTAGAGAACACGCACATTGATCACATGCTCAATATCGGTAATAGCATTAACAACATCGCAAGATGGCGCCGATTCCAGATCGATAATGCTATAAGCCAAATCGCCGCGACTTTTATTGACCATATCGACCACGTTGACGCTATTGCTGGATAAAATTGCCAACACATCACCCAGCACACCGGAAACATTGTTGTTAGTAAAGGTCATGCGGCTAGCGTTAGCGGCACGATCCATGATTACCAGCGGAAAGTTGACTGAGTTTTTAATGTTGCCATTTTCTAAATAATCCATCAACTGATCGGCTACCATAATGGCGCAGTTCTCTTCGGCCTCTGCGGTTGAGGCGCCAATGTGCGGCATAATGTAAACATCATCGCGCTCCATCAGGCTCGGATGTGGAAAGTCGCAGATATACTGACGCAACCCCCCTTCAGAGTCTAGATTAGCCGCTACCGCTTCAGAGTTGACAATGGATTCGCGAGCAAAATTTAACAGCACTTGACCCGCTTTGGACGATTTGAGGCTGTCTGCATTAATCATGTTCAAGGTCGGCGCAATAGCGGGCACATGAATAGTGACGTAGTCACAATTAGCCAACAGCGACTGCAAATTTCCGGCGCGCTTTACGGCACTTGGCAACTTCCAAGCGGCTTCTACCGACAGGGCTGGGTCAAAACCGATTACCTTCATGCCAAAGCCGAGCGCCATATCAGCGACCATGGAGCCAATGGCTCCGAGACCGACAACACCCAGCGTTTTACCCATTAATTCTGAACCCGCGAAGTTCTTCTTTTCTTTTTCGCACAATTTACCCATCTCTTCTGCGTCAGTCATGCCGCTTAGAGTTTTAACGTAGTCCATACCAGGGACTATGCCTCGCGAGGCCAGCAGCATACCGGTCATTACCAGCTCTTTTACCGCATTAGCATTGGCACCAGGGGCATTAAACACCACCACACCTTTCTTGCTGTAGTCATCTACCGGTACATTATTGGTGCCGGCACCGGCACGCCCAACAGCCTTAACCGTCTCAGGTAGGGCTTCGTCATGCAATTTATGGCTGCGTAGCATGTAAGCATCGGCATGGCTGATCTCACTGGCGACTTCGTAGCTTTCGCTAGAAAAACGGCTCAGGCCTTTAGTAGAAATAGCGTTGTAAGTTTTAATCTTAAACATGATTCACTTTCCTTAATCTATAAACAACAGAGCCCGAATTAGCATTCGCTAATCGGGCTGTAAATTATTGATTTTTTACGACAACCGGAGATGATGGCTTTTTCGTGAGACCAGGGCCCATTTCTTAGGCGGTAACTTGCTCATAAGCCCAGGTCAACCAGGGCAGCAAGTCTTTCAAGTCTTGCTCTTCAACCGTGGCGCCGGCCCAAATTCTTAAGCCAGCCGGTGCATCGCGATAAGCACCAATATCATAAGCAACACCCTCTTTATCGAGCAACTTCACCATCGCCTTCACTTGGTCAGCACTGGCTGTAAGTTTAAAGCAAACAGAGGTATTGGAATTGGTCTCTGGCACCTCAGCCAAAAAGTCGATCCAGTTGTTGGCGGCAACAAAACCTGCCAGCACAGCCAGATTTGCCTCGCTCTTAGCAATAGCGGCGCTGGTACCGCCAATTTCGCGTACCCAATTCAAGGCATCAAGGTAATCGGCTACTGCTAGCATTGATGGCGTATTGATCGTCGCGCCCTTAAAAATACCTTCATTCAGCTTGCCAGCTGAGGTCAGACGAAAGATCTTCGGCAGCGGCCAAGCTGGGGTATAGCTTTCCAGACGAGCAACAGCTCGCGGGCTGAGAATCAGCATGCCATGGGCACCTTCACCGCCGAGCACTTTCTGCCAACTAAAAGTAACGACGTCGAGCTTTTCCCACGGCATTTGCATAGCAAAAACTGCAGATGTAGCGTCGCAGATGGTCAGGCCGTCACGGTCGTCGGCAATCCAGTCGGCGTTAGGTACCTTCACGCCAGAGGTAGTGCCGTTCCAGGTGAATACCACATCGTTGTCGCAGTTCACCTTAGAAAGATCTGGCAAGTGGCCATAATCAGCGGTGTGATTGCTAACGTTTTCCAATTTCAGCTGTTTAATAATGTCGCTGAACCAGTCAGAGCCGAAAGACTCCCAGTGGCAAACCTCAACGGCGCGCTGCCCCAGTAATGACCAAAGTGCCATTTCGATCGCACCGGTATCAGACGCAGGGACTACACCCACTCGATAACCTTCTGGTAAACCGAGTAATTCAGCTGTCTCGCTGCAGGCGCGGCCAAGCGCGTTTTTACCGAGACTAGAACGGTGTGAGCGCCCCAAGGTCGAGATATCCAGGTTATTAACATCGTAGCCTGGGCGTTTACTGCAAGGGCCGGAAGAAAAGTTCGGGTTTTGTGGTTTAACGCTAGGCTGCATGACCATCCTCTGATTATTTATGCAAAAGCTAACCAACGCAGTCAGCCTTAAAAATTCTGGGGAGGTAATTATGCCAGCAAAGAGCGAGGCCGCCTAGAGACTAAAGGTTACAGTGCACTACTCGCGAGCACTTTGAGTGCTAACTTAACAACTGAAGTCACTTAAAAAACAGCTGACGCGTAAACTCTCCGGCTATTGGTGGGCAACATAGCTGACAGATCTGCCAAACGTTAGCGAACCGCTCATAATGGCTGGCTTGGAGGTAATTATGGGTATGTAAACTGAATTGCTTGCGCGGCAACAAACTCGGCACTCTCAGCTTACCATTGCAACAATATGCATGGCTTATGAAAATAGTAGCTTAGTACCCGTTATTCGATCATGTAGGCACCCTAAACTTAGCATAAGAACAAACAGGGATAGCCAGCAGAAAACTTTGAACAGAGACTAATTCGGCATAATACCCTGCGGCCAAGGTTAAAAAGCGCTCAGACCCTCTCTCACATAACGGCATCAATCAATTAAATAGCTTTGGTATGAGGGTCTAAATCTGGTAAGTGCACACAATAACCTACAAACAAATTGAAACCTTTTCGTCCTCTCGTTTACATAGGAATAAAACCTCAACATATGTACATAATAACCACTGTAATAATCGCTCGTATTTGGGTTAACAATTAACGATTGTTAACCCAATAGCGTTAAGTACCTTCGAGTATTTGCTCGTAGATTTACAGAAACAATGGGTTTTATAGCAAGCCACCAGCAATCTACACTTAGCGATGAGAATGCAGCTTTTACCTGCAATAGGGCTTATACGATGAAAAGTAAAAGCAATATACTCGACTGCTTGAATCAGATTTTAGCCATCGAACTTACCTCGATTAACCAGTACTTTTTGCATGCACGCACATTTAAAAACTGGGGGCTGAATCAGCTCAACGAGACAGGCTGCAAGAAATCAATTCTCGACATGAGTCAGGCCGACAAAATTATCGAGCGCATATTGTTCCTTGAAGGCGTTCCCAATCTGCAGTTGTTCAACAAACTGCGCATTGGTGAGCACATCGCCGAAATGCTGCAGTGCGATCTCGACCTGGAACTTGAGTAAATCGCCAGTTTGCACAGTGCGATCGAGCTGTGTGAAAAAGAGCAGGACTATGTCAGTCGCGGCACTCTCGAGAAAATTATTGAGGGAGAGGAGGAACACATAGATTGGATAATGTCACAGAAATTTATAATCGCCCCCCAAGGCCAGTCAAGTACTGGATTGACTCCTACACCAATATCAATACCAAATAAAACCTAGGCATGAGGTTCATTCATGCAATGCTGGCAAGCATCGTCCCCTAACAGTAGACCCCGGCCATCAAACTGTGTCTTTTTGAGTGACTCGCATTGCGGATAATATAACTGTATGCAGGTCATACCCTTGGCCAAAGGCAACGCTGCGAAGTTATGAGCAAAATAAAAAATCCTGCCCAGTATCAGTGCCTTTAAAATTGCGCATGATTGTAAGCCTTATCAATACAATATCTGAGTGGTGATGTACGAAATTGATTAGTTTACCTTTAAAATGATAATGAGTATTATTTACAAATTAAAATTATTCAGGTGAAATATATATGAAATGTCTTTTAAAGCAACTCCGCCACTTAACACTCGCGGTTGTTGCAGCCGCATCTTTAACAGCGATTCAAGCCTTGGCCAATGGTGATATTGGCGACCATGTGAATGACTTGCAGGGTCACTTAAAACAATACAATCAAGAAGTCAGCTGGTTTATCGACAATCTCGACGACATTGTTGTTCGATATGACACTAAGGGCGCAAAAGGCGCGCAGTCTGATAAGTTGATGGAAAATTGGGAAGTCGTCGACTTTCACTCCGCCATCGAAACGCAGTATGTGCCAGTATACGCTTCAATATGGCAGGGCATTTTTGGTGTTAAACAAGCGATCGATAGCGAACAGCCTATAGCCAAGGTCCGCGAACAACAGGCATTGCTAGAGCAATCGCTGTGGCAGGCATTGGGGGCAGTTAAACTTGCCGCCCAATATCAGAAGAAAGGCTTGCTGACCAAGGTAAAGACTACCCAAAATGACAGCCTGACTCAGCCAGAAACCATAGACGAAATTAAACATCGGCTAGACCGCGTGGTGGCTAAATATGCTGAGCGTTTACCTGAATCGGCGGTAAGTATTGTGCACGACACTTATCAACATTTGTTTGAAGGCATTGAAGGTGCCTTAATTGCTCAGGGCGCCGACTTAGTTGAAGATCTTGAAAAAGACTTTAACCTGACTTTGCCGAAAGCTTTGGCATCAAAATCTAGTGTTGATGATGTTCGCAACGTGGTGGAAGGTATGCAGGGTAAACTGGATAGCGCTAGAATATTGTTAGCTCAAGCAATTGAAAAATAAAAGCACATTTTTTAATTGCAACGCAAAAAATTCTTACAAACATTGCTCACAAGCGCAGCCGTTATTGGTAAGCCTATGTGGGCAAGCTGCGTTTTAGCTGCTGACTCAAGGGCGACAATTGTCGACGGGTTTTCGGTTGAAATTTACCTGAGCTGAGCTTTAATGCTCTATCTCGGACGCGGTAAAGGGGGTTTGTATGAAAAGGTTCTGCAGGCTATTTCTGGTCGCAAGCCGAAACTGAACCTTAAAATTCGTCGTGGTCCCATGGCAGTTTTGGCCAACAGCATTATCGCAGAAGCTAAAACCGATTGCGCCGCGCCGATATTTTTTGGGCAGTCGATTCTACTGCGATCGGATTAGTGACCGATTCAGAACTGGCGCAATTGTTTCCCTGCGATTTGCAGGAGCAATTAAAATCAAGCTTTCAGTACCCTAGCTGGGCCGCTGTGACTAGCCGCATTCGCACCCTGCCGGACAACCCTCAGTGGGTAAAAGCAGAGCAAATTCTCAGTCACATTATGGCGTTCGCCGACAGCGGCTTAAGTCTTGGCTGGGCAACAGCCTACGCGTTGTTTCAATCATTTATTATGGCCATGCGCTTACCCGAAGGAGAGCAGACAACAGACAATTGGTAGCGCGCCGTCAATAAAAGGGCGAAAAGTTACTCTGTCGAGCTGGGCGTGGTAATGGCCTTAGAGCGCGGTGAAGCGGATGTAGGTTTTGCCAAGGCCTACTATAGCTTGCGCTTAAAATGGGGTAAATCCAATGCCAATATAGCGCTGGCATTTACCGATAATGATGCAGGTTGCCTCATTAATTGATCAGGAGTGTTGGCGCTAAATGACAGCGCTAGAGCAACAAACTTTATTCGCTACCTGCTCAGTCGGTTAGATTTGTTAATGCGGCCCGATGATTGCTCACTGCGCGCCACCAGACTTTATGCGGTGAATCTCGATGATGGACCACAGGTAAGCGAAGGAGTGATTTCCGAAATCAGCATAGCCATAGGTGCTCGCATGCAGATCGACATAATAACCACTCACCCACTAGCGGTGTTCCGGTGCCAACCAGCCTGGGTCTACTGATGTTTATTTTACAGCAAACGAATCGGTATATGACGACGTTTGGGCTACCGACTGGGAGCCGATCGAAGGGCTTTTAGTCCATGCAAGCTCATTGCGCTGACTGGCGATAAAGACAATGAATACCGCCGCAAAAAATCAGGGCGACTATTGCCCGCAAGAACAACTACCAACACTGTCTCGATGCTTGGTGGATTCATCAAAGTGCGAAATATAGATCAAGATTAGAAAATCAGCCCCCGTATTGCCGGCCAAAGACAACGGCCAGAGTCGGTGTGTTCCCCAATAACCAGTAAATCCCAGAGCCTCATCTTCTATGCATCGGATTACTGCCACCATTGAAGCTACTGAATGAGTAAGCGTGCTCCTAGAACTTGCGTGTCACCAGCAGGTAGCTGTGAGGATGGGTTATGAGGGTATTTATCGCCATCGTATCGCATTAAAACAAATCCCGTCCCACGAGACCAAACAATAAAGTCTTTCCATCCATTGCTTGTCGTTTTAGCCACACTTATTGGAGTTCTGGTTATCGAGGACTTCGAAATAAATTTATAGCTACCACCTAACCTTTGAAAGATCATAAGCGTACACCCTCCAGATCCGCACCATTGTGCTCCCTCAAGATAGACTAAAGCATCATCAAGTCCATCATTATTTAGGTCGGCATAACCCGTAGAAAATAAAGGATCACTCTCTTGTGTTATTGCAGATACAGATTGTTGTAGCT
>CAWVSV010000030.1:0-24908 GCA_963933095.1 uncultured Cellvibrionales bacterium | reverse complement strand
TCTGATTTTGATCGTCGCTAAACGTTTGCCAAGGCAGGTTTTTGCGACCGTGCAGGTCGAACCAGTCGAGAATGCGAGTGCTAAACAGGTTGCGGGGTCTGGAGGTTGTCATGCGCGCTTAGATCTGAAATCAGAGCGCGCATTATACGAGTTTCTATCGACTTAGGCGGTATTAGCTAGTGACTTTTTGAGCGTCGTTACCTTTGTCCGAGTTCTATTTCATCTTCTTGTTAATATAGCTGTCGAACAAGCCGCGAATAGCGTCGCGAGTGTCCACCTTTTCTGGCGCCTTGCCATCTTCACCACTGTTGCTCCCGGGCGTTAGCCCCAGTTTATCAGCAAGACTTTTTTGTAGCTGGTATTGAACATAAGCTTTGGCCAAGTCGCGCACGCCTTCGGGGTTTTGGCCGATAGCGTCAGTGGGATTTTCATCAGACAAATTGCCTTTGGCGCGCAGCAGTTCGAGCTTGCGGCCTATAAGAAATTGCTCATTAGTGCGACAGCCGGTATCGCTAGTCCAGGCCTTAGTTAGAGTCAGCGGGAAGATGATTTCAAAGTTACCATTGTCTATATTAACGTCGCCGCGGGCGCCGAGTTTAAGGTTGACCACTTCGGCAGCCACTGCGGGAATTTTTAACAGCTGGTTTTTAATAGTGGCACTGCCGTTAAAGTTGCTAATCACGGTCTGCTTGGGCCACTGGGCTTGGTTGCCCTGGATCTTGCTGGCCTGCACCAGTGCGCAATATTGCTGTTCGATATTAATGGGCTTGAGTGTTAGCTCGGGGCTGTTAAGCCCCGCTTTACCGACCAGGTTACGCATAATCATGGTGTCGGTAACGCCACTGCTAACGCCATTAAACTGGGCGCTGAGTCGGCCGCCTATTTGATAGTCTTGATCCAGTTCTAGATCTTTTAATAGCGGTGCCAACTCGATATTGGTAAAAGCGCCTGTGGATTTAAGCGTAGCTTTGTTTTTACTACCGGCGCGGCCGTCCACTTGGGCGCTGACTTTAATACTGCCCTTATAAAATTTGGCTTGCAGCTGTTGTAGTCGCAGCAGACCTTTATCGGCACTAAGTTTTACTTTAGCCTCTTTAAAGTGCAGTTTCTTTAATTTCATTTGCTTGAAGTCGACGCCTATATCGAGGCGCAGAGGTTGCAGGTCTGCAACCGGAATAATAATTGCACTGCTGTTTTGGGTCGGTGTAGTTGTCGCTGGGGCGACCGTAGGTTTTGTCGCCGAAGCTTTGGCATCCGCTGTCTTTACAGCTTGTCCCTGTTCGGCGCTGGCGACCGGTGTCGGTGCTAGGTAGCGGTCGACATCAATCTTGTCGCCCTGCAGCCGAGCGATAACTTGGGGCAGCGCTGTACTGCTGTCGAATTCTTTAATATCGATGCTACCACTGATGCGAGTATCGTCCAGTTGCAGGCTAAGTTGTTGCAGTTTTAGGTTGTTGAGGTCGCTCAGGTACTGGCTTTGAAAACTAATTTGAGTCAGTGCTTTGCTGTCGTTGGTGTTTGGCGGTGTTTGCCCGAGCACAGTTAATAGTTGTTTTAAATTTATTGGCTCGCTCTTAATGTTACCGCTGACGGTGGTGGTGGTGGCGGTGCTGTCTTTTGGCGGCAGTGATACGTCCAGTGTTAAGGCCAGTTGTTGCGCGCTGGTTTCTCCGTTGCCGGTTAGGGTAGATTCCAGCAGGCCATCGCTGAGTTGCACCAGTGATAGGTCTGCGGGCAGCCGCAGCTGACCGCTAAGTTTGCCGCTGTTGTTGACTTGTGGTTCGGCTAGATCGAGGTTCCAGTCTAGCTGCAGCGGAAAAGCACTGTTGTTGAGATTGAAATCGTTGGCGCTGAATGTAACCGCGTTAATGGTATGACCAGAGGCTTGGCCGCTAAGCTCAGTGGTCAGTTGGGTGTCGGCAAAAGTGTAGCTTTCAAAGTCTTGCGACAGAGTCATTTGGGTGCTGAGTTCACCGCTATTGTCGATTAGGCTGTTAGAGGTCTTGTCGTCGATGCGTGTTTGCCAGTCGAGCTGCACCGAGAACGGGGTTTGGTCGAGATTAAATTGTTTAATGACGATATTGAGCTGCTGTAACGACAGCTGCTGATCTGTAGTGCGATCTACATAGTCAGCGCTAATCTGTCGCAGCTCGATACTGCTGATGGCAAGGTTGAGCGAGCTATTGGTGGCTGCTGTTTCGCTGTTCGGCTCGGATATAGTGGCTGTTGGCTGTGCGAGCGCAGCGGCCTGGGTTTTTTCGGCATCGCTTGGAAGCTCCCAGTTACCGCGGCCGTTGTTGTCTTTTTCTAAGTAAAAATGAGCCTTTTCAATCACTATGCCATCCACGGCAATAGCCCCGCTGAATAGTGGCAACAGTTGTACACTGGCCGAGAGTCGGGCTATATCGGCTATAGGGCGCAGAGCCATTTTATTCTGCTTGAGGGCGCTCGGCAGTTTCGGCGTTACCGATATTTGCTCGACTTGAATACCTAGGTTGGGCCACAGCTGCCAGCTAAGGTTGCCTTTAAGCTGCAATGTAATACCCTGTTCGGCCGCTAAGTCTTGCAGTTCTTGTTTGTAGTCGTTGGGGTCGATCAGCAAAATAAGTGCGATTACGGCTACAAAAATTAAGGTAAAAATTGCGGCGAATATTTTTAATAGCTTGCTCACAGGAAGTCCTTTCTTGAGATGGCGTAAATAGAATTAACGAACAATAAGTATCGTAGAAAAATGCGCTTTTGGTAGTTTGCATCGCAGTTTAATTAAGAGCTAACGGGTAAACAACTTCTATTAATTATAAACAATCGATAATCATCGTATATAACTCGCACGATGTAAATTTGTAGCGGTCTCTATTGACTCGCCATTGTCAGGCAACCGTTATGAAAACATGCATTGTGAGTGAGGCGTTTGCCGTATTACTAGACCAGTTAGATGATTAGAGTCGCAGCAGCGCAGCGAATAGAGTGATGCAGTTAGCCATCGACTGATAACAAATTAAGCCGACATACTGTCGCGTAATGAAGCGCTTTACTCGGTTGCGCTTATTGAATTCATCAGTGCACTTATCCCGCCTCGCGTCTCGCCTCTGGCTGCGCTAAAATACTGACCTAATTTTTGCCATCGTGCAGATATCATCTCGGATTTAAGCTCTATGGGTAATAAAACAGCGCTCTACAACCTGCATCAGCAGCTGGGTGGCAAGCTTGTCGACTTTGGTGGCTGGGATATGCCGCTGCACTATGGTTCGCAAATTGAAGAACACAAAGCCGTGCGTGCAGCGGCTGGTATGTTCGATGTTTCCCATATGACTATTGTCGATGTAACGGGCGCTGATGCTAAAGCCTATCTGCAATACTTATTGGCCAATGATGTCGCTCGTATTGAATCCGCTAAAGGTAAGGCGCTCTATAGCGGTATGCTTAATGCTAATGGCGGTGTGATCGATGATTTGATTGTTTACAACATGGACGGCTGGTTTCGCACCGTAGTAAATTGCGGCACTCGTGAAAAAGATTTGGCACACATGACTGCTGTTGCTGCTGACTTTAAAGTGGCGATTACCGAGCAGCCGCAATTGTCGATGATTGCGGTGCAGGGGCCGGAGGCGAAAGCTAAAGCACAGCAGGTATTGGCCGACTATATTTCTGCTGATCAAGTCACTGCAGTGGCCGAACTGAGTATTTTTCAGGGTGCCGAGTGTGGCGAGTGGTTTGTTGCACGCACCGGTTACACTGGCGAAGATGGCTATGAAATTATACTGCCAGAAGCTCAGGTTAAAGTTTTTTGGCAGGCGTTGCAGGCCGTAGGTGTAGCGCTGTGCGGTTTAGCCGCACGCGATACCTTGCGCCTAGAAGCTGGCATGAACCTGTATGGCAACGAGATGAATGACTTAATCTCGCCATTGGTCGCTAATATGGGCTGGACTATCGCCTGGGCGCCAGAAGATCGCGATTTTATCGGTCGCGCCGCCATTACTGCCGAGAAAGCGGCTGGGGTTAAAGAAAAGCTGGTGGGCTTGGTATTGGAAGAGCGCGGGGTAATGCGCGGTCATCAAGTGGTTAGTGTCGAGGGCATTGATGCTAAAGGCGAAATTACCAGTGGTACCTTCTCGCCAAGTTTGGGCTACTCTGTAGCTTTGGCGCGAGTGCCGGTAGACATCGGCGCAACAGCGTTAGTTGAGATGCGTAACAAGCAAATTTCGGTGAAAGTTGTTAAGCCCAGTTTCGTTAGAAACGGCAAAAAAGTTTAAACAATTTACTTTTGATGCGAGAGCGGCGTCAGCTTCGTGCTCGGTTGGTCATGTACTCAGTGTACATGTCTACCCTGGGTGTGGTGCTTCCTTGCTAGCCCGTAAGAATCACAATTTTTTTGCACTTTTTCTCAGTGAATCAAAGTGCAAAATTTAATAATACTGAGGAAGAATAGAATGAGCGAAATTCGCAGCGAAATGAAGTATTTGTCGAGTCATGAGTGGGCGCGTCTGGAAGAAGATGGCACCGTGACTATCGGTATCAGCGACCATGCTCAAGCAGCACTGGGCGATGTCGTTTATGTGGAAACTCCAGAAGTGGGCAGCAGCGTAAACGCCGGCGAAGAGGCCGGTGTGGTGGAGTCGGTTAAAGCAGCGTCAGATATCTACTCGCCTGTTAGTGGTGAGGTAATCGCCATTAACGAAGCGCTGGAAGATGAGCCAGAAATCGTTAACGGCTCGCCTTATGACGATGGTTGGTTTTATAAAGTTAAGCCGAGCGATCTGTCTGAATTGGATAATGCGCTTGATGCCGAAGGTTATACAGCGATTGCAGAAGATTAACTGATCGCTGCATAACAGACATTACCAAAGGCCTGATTGTGAGATTAGGCCTTTTTTGATGTCTATTTCACAGTAGCAGTAATAATGCGGCCCGTTTAAACCCTTCTTTGATACCGCCAGTAGCGTATTATTTTTTATGCTTGCCACGCCTATGTGACCTACCTAATGGGTATTGTGGTGTTTTTTTATAGCGTTTAACAGGGCCGAGCATGCTCTAAGGCTTGGCGAGTTTGTAGCCTATTAAGTCGTGACTAGTGTTTATAGCGCAGTTTTAAACAATCCCAGCGCCAGTGCTTATTCGGTGAGTTTTACTCTTCGTATATCGGGCGGCTCGTCGCGAATCGCCCCAGTATTCGCTGCATGAACAACACTCGTTAACCTCAGAAATACTCCATGTTAAATCCATCTGTAAGCCGTGGTTGCGGTGCAATACTGATGCCGAGCCAGACTTTTTGTAATGGTTCTTGAGTTGAGTCTGCCGTCCGTTTCAGTGGGTTATCGATTAAGCCGTAAAAAGTAGCATTAAAATTGAAGGTGCAACTATGACAAATACTCATACGCGAACACGCTGCAGCGGCTATAATCCGCGCCATTAAAAGAGGCCTATCTGGAGAGAACTTATGCCCCTGCCCGCCCTATATTTAAAATCCAATGCCGATAAACGCCTAAAACGGGGTCATTTATGGGTTTATAGTAACGAAGTCGACACTGAGCGCTCGCCCTTAAAGCAGTTTGAAATGGGTGCGCAAGTAGAGGTGTTTAGTAAGTCCGGTCGCTCGTTGGGGGTGGCTACAGTAAACCCGAACAACTTGATTTGCGGTCGTCTGGTCAGCAAAGAGAGCAAGTATCCGCTGGATAAGTCGCTGTTGGTACATCGCATTAAGCAGGCCCAGGCGCTGCGCGATATGGCGTTTGCAGAGCCTTGTTACCGCCTGATTTACGGCGATTCTGACTTGCTGCCAGGTTTGGTGGTCGATCGCTTTTTCGGTTATCTAGTGGTGCAAATATCTACCGCAGGTATGGAAGCCGTTAAAGACGACATTGTCGAGGCATTGGTGCAGGTATTGAAGCCCGTTGGTGTGCTGTTGAAAAACGATCATGCGGCGCGCGAGCTCGAAGATTTACCGCTGTATGTTGAGAACCCTTACGGCGACATGCCCGAGGCGGTAGAGCTGGTTGAAAATGGCACCCGTTTTCTGGCACCGGTGGTTGATGGCCAGAAGACGGGTTGGTTTTATGATCATCGCATCAACCGAGCACTGCTGCAGCCAATGGCTAAAGACAAGCGCGTGCTAGATGTTTTCTCTTATGTGGGTGGTTGGGGCGTTGAAATGGCTCAGGCCGGTGCATCTGAGGTTATCTGTGTCGATGCGTCTGCGCAGGCATTAGATTGGGTTGGAGAGAACGCGGCGCTTAACGGTGTGCAGGGTAAAGTGCAAACTATGCACGGCAAGGCCATCGAAGCCTTGAAACAATTAATTGATGACAAGCAGCGTTTTGATGTGGTGGTGATGGATCCACCGGCTTTTATTAAGCGCAAAAAAGATCAAAAAAAGGGCGAGGCGGCTTACCGCCACATCAATGAACTAGCTATGCGCCTACTTGGCCGCGATGGTCTGCTGGTGGCAGGTTCGTGCTCGATGCACTTGGGTAAAGAAACCTTAGTCGATATTGTGCGCGGCGCCGGTCGTCATTTAGATCGCCATGTGCAAGTCATTCATCAGGGCGGGCAGGGTGCCGATCATCCGGTGCATCCGGCGATTCCAGAGACCGATTATCTTAAGGCTGTGTTTGCTCGGACTTATTTGCCATAAAGCTGATATAGCACTCACTTAGCTATAAAAAAGGCCGCGTAAGCGGCCTTTTTTATAGCGGCTTCTCATCACTCGGCGCCAGCTTGTTCAGCGCATTCTGCAGCCGCTGTTGCCATTGACTGGCTTCATCCTGGCTAAATATTTGGGCCCTTATACTGGCGTCGATAGCTTTATCCAGGCCGAGTAAAGCGGCGCGCGAGCGCTCCTGCTCGCCTCCAGCAAAGCGGTTCTCAATCATATCAGGCGCTTGTTCGAACGCTTGTTCTTGGCTGGCAAGCCTTTCCTCACAGGCTTTACGAATTAGCTGCAGGCGGCTGGGTGGTGTCAGTGCCATATAGCTAGTGTGCAAGCTGCCATTGTTAAGTTGCCATTCGCTTTGCAGTTGGCGCATGTCGTCCAGCAGCAGTTCGCTGAGTAATTGCATTAGGCTGCGGCGACGATTTACGCTTAAATCGTTTATTGTAAGCCCGTTGTGAATCTGACTTTGAAGTAGTTTGGTGTGAGTCTGTAATTGCGTGAGTGGGCGCTGTCCGTGCTCGCCAAAGATCAAATAAGCCAAGGCGTGAAAACCGGTACTAACATCGCTGTCGTGGCTAGCACCATGTTGAGCGCGCACTGTCTGGGCGGTAATGGGGATGGCGATGTCATTGACGATACCACTTCGACTATAGACGTCGAAACTGTCGAGATGGCCGGGCTGAATCGGGTGTGCATCTATGCGGAAGTTGATTGCATCGAGTGCGGCAAATAAGCCTGGGTTGCCGCTACTCAGCGCAGTATATATAGCATTGGCGACATATATATTGTGGGCGCGATGCCATTGTTGTTGTAGCTTTTGCAGTGATTCATCAGAGCTGTCGTTGATAAATGCGATGACGCTATCACGCAGGTCGCCAGTGGCTTTGGCGGCGGCAATAAAACTACTGCCGCCTTGCTGCCAGAAATACTCACTGGCATGCTTCTGGGCTTGGCTGTTTTGCAGCATCAATGATGTGGGTTGTTTGGTCGCCTCTGATGCTTCTTCCGAGGGTTGGCAACCGAGTAAAAACACTGTGCTAAGTGCTGCCAAGGTCAGAGCAAGAGAGCATTGCTGGGCTGATGTGGGGGTGGGCATGCGAGGTTAATCTCTGAGGCTGATGATTTTCCATCCGCGTGCGTCGGCCTCACAGCGCAGGGCGTCATCTGGGTCGACCGCAATAGGGTTGTCTACTTGCGCGAGCAGCGGGAGGTCGTTGATAGAATCACTGTAAAAGAAGGCACCGCTGGCATCTTGCCCAGTTTCGGTCAGCCACTTTTCAAACCGCACAATTTTTCCCTCCTGATAACAGGGGGTGCCGGCTATTTCACCGCTGTAGTTACCGTCAATCACTTCTGCGTCGGTGGCGAGTATATGGTCGACCTTGAGCGCGCGAGCGATGGGCTCGGTAATAAAGCCGTTGGTCGATGTGATAATCAGTAAATAGTGTCCTAGGGCACGGTGCTCGTTTAGCAGCGCTTCGGCTTTGTTGAGGCGCAGCGGGGTGATTACCTCGGCCATAAAGCGCAGATGCAAGGCGTCCAACTCATCGTGGGAGTACTGCATAAGCGGCTGTAATGAGAAACGCATATAGGCATTAATATCCAGTTCGCCGCGTTCATAATCTTGATAAAAGCGATCGTTAGCTTGTTGGTAAGCGTCGACATCGACGAGTTTGTTGTCGACTAAAAACTGGCCCCAGCTGTGGTCGCTGTCGCCGGCAATTAGGGTGTTATCGAGATCAAAAATGGCGAGTGTCAAGGCGTACTCCAAGATTAAATAATGTAGGGACAAAAGCTGAGACGGGCAAAAATAGATTTTTCCGGTCATTTTTTGCAAATGCACAGTGTGGCTTTTACAAAACTAAAAAATTGTTGGCTAGCATAGCCGCCAAGCCCTGCAGTCTCAATGAAATCATGTTATTTCCCCCTAAGCGTCTTTGTGAAACAATGGCTACCAGTTAAGTTGCGTACCCGGTCACAAAATAGCGTGCATGCCGATCTCGCGCAGCGAACAACAATAAAAGGAAAGCACTGTGATCGATGTTGATGGCTTCAGACCCAATGTGGGTATTATTCTCGCCAATGACGAAGGCCGTGTTCTCTGGGCGCGCCGAGTAGGTGGTCAGGATGCGTGGCAGTTTCCACAGGGCGGTATTAACGAAAGTGAAAGTGTTGAAGACGCCCTTTTTCGGGAGTTACACGAAGAAGTTGGCCTTAACGAACAGGATGTGAAGGTGCTGGCTTGTACCGGTGGCTGGCTGCGTTATCGTCTGCCGAGTCGTATGATTCGCCGTCATGCTGCGCCGGTGTGCATCGGCCAAAAGCAAAAGTGGTTTTTATTGCGCACACAATGTGACGATAGCCGTCTAAACTTCAATTGTGGTGACAAGGCTGAGTTCGATTACAGTCGTTGGGTCAGCTATTGGTATCCGTTGGGTAAAGTCGTAGCCTTTAAGCGCGAAGTCTATTTGCGAGCATTAAAGGAGTTGGCACCTGTTCACAGCCGTTTAGAAAGGGAGCTGAATTTGTAGCGCGACGTCTATAATGGTATGAATAGAGTCATCAATATTAATTGGCTGGTGCTATCGGGCGCCTTAGTCAGAGTCTTTGGGTCGTAAATGCAGTATTACAACAAGGCCGTTATTACTTTGCGCTGTGCAATCATCGTTCTAATACGATTTTTGCCAAGTGCCTGTGCTCGTCTTCGGGAGATCAGCTCTTGCTGAATTCTCTGCGTTCCATCGTGCAGGAAGTTAATGCCGCCGCTGATCTTCACGATGCTCTCAATATAATCGTGCGCCGCGTCAAAGAGACGATGAACACGCAAGTCTGCTCGGTCTATCTTCGCGATGGCAAAGACTGCTTCACTCTAATGGCATCCGACGGCCTTAATTCCAGCGCGATTGGCCTGGTAGGGATGGCCTATGGAGAAGGATTGGTAGGGCGGGTGGCGTCGCGCGAAGAAGCGCTGAATCTTGACGATGCTGAACTGCACCCCGATTACCAATATTTTTCAGAAACTGGAGAGGAGCGCTACGCGGCTTTTTTGGGGGTGCCGATTATTCATCACCGTCATGTATTGGGTGTGTTGGTGGTGCAGCAGGCCGATAAGCGCCGTTTCGATGAGGGCGATGAAGCGTTTTTGATTACTATGTCAGCGCAGCTATCAGGTGTTATTGCCCACGCCAAAGCCACCGGCGGTATTACTATTGCTGATAACAAAGCCACCGAGGCCCGTTTTACTGGCGCGCCGGGCGCTCAGGGCGTCGCTATAGGTACCGTGGTGGTGAGCGCCGAGAGTGTTGACCTGTATGCGGTACCCTATCAGATCTGCGCCGATACAGAGGCTGAAATTGAATTTTTTCATCAGAGTCTGACATCAGTACGCAACGACATTAAAGCCCTAGGAGAAACGTTAAAGTCTCGACTGAACCGCGAAGAGCGGGCCCTGTTCGATGCTTATTTATCGATGCTAAACGATGCCTCACTGGGCTCTGAGGTGGTCGCTCGTATTCGCAAGGGCAGCATTGCTGCCTACGCCTGGAGTGAGGTTATTGGCGAACACGTTAATAATTTCTCAGCTATGACTGATGATTATCTGCGCGAGCGTGCTGCCGATGTGCGCGATCTCGGTCGCCGAGTGCTGTCCTACTTGCAGGAGTCGACTCAGAAAACGCGTATCTACCCCGACAACACTATTTTGGTTGGTGAGGAGCTGACTGCGACAATGTTGGGCGAGGTGCCAAAAGATAAGTTGGCGGGATTAGTGTCGGTGCGCGGTTCGAGTAATTCGCATGTGGCTATTTTAGCGCGGGCCATGGATATCCCCACTGTGATGGGCGTGGTAGACCTGCCATATATTCGCCTAGACGGTCGCACCATGATTGTCGACGGCTACCATGGGAGCGTCGTTAGTGATCCCGGCAGTGAGGTCACTAAACAGTACCAGGTCATTGTTAAGGAAGAAAAGGAGCTAATTAAAGGCTTTGAGGCACTGAAGGACTTGCCCTGTGAAACGCGCGATAATTATCGTGTGTCTCTTTGGGTTAACACCGGTTTAATGGCAGATGTGGTGCGCTCGCTGGAACGCGGTGCCGAGGGTGTCGGTCTTTATCGCACCGAGGTGCCTTTTATGCTGCGCGATCGTTTCCCTAGTGAAAGCGAGCAGCAGGCAATTTACCGCGAGCAACTCGAAGCTTTTGCCCCCAACACTGTAACTATGCGCACGCTGGATATTGGCGGCGACAAGGCTTTGCCTTACTTTCCTATCGAAGAGGATAATCCCTTCCTGGGTTGGCGCGGAGTTCGCATAACCCTCGATCATCCAGAGATATTTCTTGCTCAAGTGCGAGCGATGATGAAGGCGAGCGAAGGCTTGGATAATCTGCGAATTATGCTGCCGATGATTGCGAGTGTGCCTGAATTGGAGCAGTCCAAGGCGCTAATAGTGCGCGCTTATAATGAATTGGTCGAAGAGGGACACAAGATAATACTGCCGCCAATTGGAGTAATGGTGGAAGTACCTGCAGCGGTTTATCAGGCGCGCGAGTTGGCGGCTAGAGCCGACTTTATGTCGGTGGGCAGCAACGACTTAACGCAGTATTTACTGGCAGTAGATCGCAATAATGCTCGTGTGGCTGATCTGTATCAGCCTTGTCATCCAGCCGTACTGCGTGCCTTGCAGCAGATAGTGCATGATGCTCATGCCGAAGGCGTCAGTGTCTCAATTTGTGGTGAGCTCGCCGGAGATCCCGCCGCAGCTCTGCTACTAGTCGCTATGGGTTACGATGTGCTATCGATGAGTGCTACTAACTTACCAAAAGTAAAGTCAGTTATTCGTGGTATCGAGCTGGTGCAGGCTGAAAAGCTGTTGGCGGAGGTGATGGTCCTGCCCGATGCCGATCAGATCAACCGCTGTATCGAACGCTATTTAAAAGAGGCGGGTATAACTCGCTTGCTGAGACCTTCAACAGCCCAATAATTTCTAGCTCTAGCATTATCCCCAGTAGCGCACCCTACCCGTATCTACGTGTACGAAGCTGCTGTGCGGATATTTTCCGACGCCCCCAGCCTGCAAGTGGCTGGCACTTTTGAATAGATCTTTAACGCTATAGCCAGGTATCCGTATATCAATCGCCTTACCCTTCATGTGCAAGCTATGCTGGGAAACGTTGCCACCTTGTTGGCGTAGCATTTCGTTGGTTTGTGGTGAGCGGTAGCCGGAAATAACTTCTATCTCGCCGCTGTAACCCAGTTTATCTTGGATTTGAATCAAAACGTTAAGTAGCTGCTTATCCATATGGGTCGATTGATTGCAGCGATGGTCGCGCAGCAGGGCGTTGATCGACTGCAGGCCATCGCTGAGGTACTGCCCTTCGGCCCAAAATACTTCATTAATATGCTCGCCGGTATGCAGGTTGTGTAAACGCAAACGACGCTCTGTGCCAACTTTAAGCTGTGGTGCCTGCGCCAGCAGCAATGGGCTACTGATCGCAAGCGCTGTGGCCCCAAAGTACTTCAGCAGCTGGCGCCTAGATAACGAGATTGAAGACATTGCCGCCCCTTTTGTTATACCGACCGAGCATTGGCCAAGTAAAAAAATAGCGATTATGCTTAAATTTTGATCACGTATCTAGGTCAAAAAGCAATGTGAGCGCAGCTTTAATCACAGCTTGGTTCCCTAAAGGCTGAGGCTATTATCCTTTGGTTAGCTCCAGTAAGGCGTCTGGTCGTGTTTACAGATGTCGTAGTGAAGCTGTAATTGATTATTGTCACCGGCCCATAATATTTGCTAAATGATGAGCTCGGAGGCATTTTCTGGCAGGCAGAGATGTTTGTTTTTTGCTATGCAGGGTTGCTCGTTCTATAGGTAAAAAATCATTAGCTCAAAGTGGGTTTGGGTAAGCTTGGGTATGAGTGCCGGAGCCCAAAGCTTCTTTGTCGTAGAAAAAGGCCGATTAACATTGGATAATGCGCTTCAATCAATGGAATTCTTCTATGCTGACTTATCCTCAAATTGACCCTGTGGCTGTTTCTCTTGGGCCTGTGCAAGTGCATTGGTATGGCATTATGTATCTATGTGCTTTTGTGGCCGCCTGGCTGATTGCGATGAAGCGGGCAAGGCGAACCAATTCCCCCTTGTTGCCCGATCAGGTCGAAGATCTGATTGTCTATGGTGCGCTGGGAGTAATAATTGGCGGGCGCTGTGGCTATGTGTTGTTTTATCATTTTGATGCTTGGTTGGCCGACCCTCTGTGGTTATTTCGAGTCTGGGAAGGGGGTATGTCCTTTCACGGAGGCCTAATTGGTGTTTCGCTGGCACTGGTGGTTTATGCGCGCAAATTAAAGTGTCCACTTTTGTCTGTCGCGGATTTTGTCGCCCCTATTGTGCCTTTGGGTTTAGGCTTTGGGCGCATTGGTAACTTTATTGGCGGAGAACTCTGGGGGCGATCCACAGAGGCTGCTTGGGGTATGGTGTTTCCGCAGGATCCTGAGCAGTTGGTGCGTCACCCATCGCAGCTATATCAAGCATTTTTAGAGGGATTATTGTTGTTTGTGATCCTCTACTGGTATTCGGCTAAACCGCGGCCGCGCGGCGCAGTAGCCGGTTTGTTTTTGATTTTGTACGGTTGTTTTCGGTTTGTTGTCGAGTTTGTACGTGAGCCGGACAGCCATCTTAAAAATGAATTGTTATTGGGTTGGATGAGTCGTGGTCAGCTGTTGTCGCTGCCGATGATAATACTGGGTTTAGCGTTTGTGATTTGGGCCTATTGTGGCGCAAGGCAGTCCGCACAAGCAGATCAAGCGTGCATAAAATAGTTTAGCGTTGGGGTTGGAATTGTAAATGAAACAGTATTTAGACTTAATGCAAGATGTTGTCGATACCGGTATTACTCGCGGCGACAGAACGGGTACCGGTACGCGTTCGGTCTTTGGCCGACAGTTGCGCTTTAATTTGGCGGAAGGCTTTCCTCTGGTTACCACCAAAAAAGTTCATTTGCGCAGTGTGGTTGCCGAATTAATATGGTTCTTGCAGGGTCGTACCGATGTGCAGTGGTTGCAAGAGCACGGTTGCAAGATTTGGAATGAGTGGGCAACGGAGGCGGGCGACTTGGGCCCGGTATACGGCAAACAGTGGCGTAGCTGGGCCTGTCCAGACGGCTCTACTATTGATCAAATTAGCGATGTGGTGGAGCGAATTAAAGCTACACCTCATTCGCGCCGTTTAATTGTTAGTGCCTGGAACCCGGCCGACTTGCCTGATGAAACGGTCAGCCCGCAAGTGAATGCTGAGGCCGGGCGGATGGCGCTGGCCGCATGCCATACGTTGTTTCAGTTTTACGTGGCCGACGGAAAGTTGTCATGTCAGTTGTATCAGCGCAGCGCCGACTTGTTTTTGGGGGTGCCTTTTAATATTGCCAGCTACGCGTTGTTGACTCACATGGTTGCCCAGCAGTGCGATTTGGACGTTGGAGACTTTGTTCATACTTTTGGCGACTGCCATCTTTATAATAATCACATTACCGATGAGATTGTGTTGGAACAATTACAGCGAGAGCCTATGGTACTGCCAAAATTGAACATATTGCGTAAGCCAGAATCCATATTTGACTATGTTGTTGAAGACTTCGAATTCGAAAATTATTCGCCAATGGCGAGGATTGCTGCGCCTATTTCTGTGTAGACGTGCACAGAGACAATAACTACTAATTATTCCAGAGATATCGGGAATTGCTGTGTCTATATATCAGATAAACTTTGGGACGAAAATACTATGAGAATTTCATTAATAGTTGCAGCGGCGCAAAACGGCGTTATCGGTAAGGGCAATAAAATGCCCTGGCACCTGCCAGAAGATCTGCAATACTTCAAACGTGTCACCATGGGTAAGCCGGTGATTATGGGGCGTAAAACCTATGAATCTATAGGTCGTCCGCTGCCAGGCCGATTAAATATTGTTATCACCCGACAGCTCGATTGGTTGCCGGCCGATAAAGCCGGTAAAGAGTCTCTGGTGGTGGCTACAAGCCTTGAATCTGCATTAGCCACAGCCAAGGACTATGCGGTTAGTAGCGGCGCCGATGAGATCATGGTTATTGGTGGTGCGCAAATTTATGCGGCGTGCGCTGATCGAGTTGATCGTGTCTATTTAACCGAAATAGCCGCACAAATCGAAGGCGATGCGTATGTTTCGCTAGAGTGGGTGCAAGGTTGGAATGAATTGTCGCGGGAGTGTTTTAGTGCCTGCGAAAAAAACCCGCACGACTATTCGTTTGTGGTTTTTGAGCGGGTGCGAGAGTAACCTGTACATTACAATTGAGCTTAATGGGTGATATTGCCTGATTAATAGCCATGTGTTACCTGTTTCTTTGAGTAACAAAAGGCCGTTTGTTACCTGTTTGATACTATTCTACACACACTACATGGTAATGTGATTAACCATTGAATCTTGTTGGGGCCTCTCATTACAATGATTAGTTCAACTTGTCGTTCGTCACTAGCTTTTTTGGTGGTGGCGGTGATTTCTATACGGTCGTGAACTGTTAAGTTTTTTGCCAAGCACCCAATTTGGGGGAGATATGAAGAAGCAGCGATTGAAAGCAGTGGCATTGTCCACCGTGCTTTCTGCCAGCGCGCTACTCGGTAGTGTTGCACAGGCGGATACCTTGGATTCCATTATTAAAGTGGGCCAATCCAAGACCACTCTGGCGCAGAGCTCTCAAAAGCGCATTGATAAACTTGCCACAGAAACTCAAGACCTGTTGCAAGAATTCAAGCGTACTAATAAGAGTATTGAAGATCTGCGTTACTACAACGGTCAACTGGATAAGCAAATTGCTAATCAGTTGGTTGTAATCAACGAATTACAAACGTCCATTGAAAACGTAACTATCATCGAACGCCGTGTGCAGCCGTTGATTATGCGTATGTTGGACGGTATCGAGCAGTTTATCAGCTTGGATATTCCCTTCGATCTCGAAACTCGTTTGGCTGAACTGGAGAAGGTTAAAGATAACCTCGATCGCTCCGATGTTTCTGCCGCTGAAAAATTCCGTCAGGTTCTTGAGCTTTACAAACAAGAAGCTGAATACAGCCGTGGTGTTCGCGCTTATGCCGATACTTTGGATGTAGGTGGTCAAGAGCGTGAAGTGAACGTTCTTCAGGTAGGCCGCGTTGCTCTTATGTACCAAACAAAAGACACCAAAATGTCTGGTGCTTGGGATGCAGAGCAAAATGCATGGGTTGAATTGGATTCTGGTGAGTACCGTAGCGGTATTTTGAAAGCCATTCGAATCGCCCGTAAAGAAGCTTCCGCGGAAGTTCTTAGCTTGCCAGTTATGGCTCCGGAGTCAGCACAATGAAAATGACTTTTGCTAAAAGCTGTCTGGTAGTTGCCGCTGCCGGTATGTTTAGTTTTACCGCGGCCGCTGAAAAAGCGACCAATTTAGATCAGCTGTTGCAGATGGTAAAAGAATCTAAGATTCTGGAATCTAAAGACAACAAAAAGCGTGAAGCTGATTTTCGTCGTCAAAAATCTAGTCAGGGCTCACTGCTAAAAAGCGCTGAAGCGACTAAGGTTTCTGAAGAAAATCGCTCTGATCTTCTGGAAAAAACTTACGCGACACAAGAAATTGACGTTGATGCTAAGCGCAAGCAGCTTAACGAACGCATGGGTTCTCTAAAAGAGCTGTTTGGTCACTTGACCGCTACTGCTGGCGATCTGCGCTCAACATTGGAAAACTCCATTGTTAGCTCTCAGTACCCCGGCCGCGGCGAGTTTCTGAGCGAGCTGATCGAAAAGATGAACTCGGGTACCACTCTGCCAAGCATCGAAGAGATCGAACGTGTTTGGTATGAACTGCAGCGCGAGACTGTTGAAAGCGCCAAGGTTGTGGCTTTTACTGGCACTGTAATTTCTCCAAATGGTGATCAGTCAGAGCAAGAAGTTGTTCGTGTCGGTAACTTTCAGTTGCTGTCCAACGGTCAGTACCTGAACTTTGTGCCCAAGGGCGCAAAAATGGAAGAGTTGTCACGTCAGCCAGAAGCGCATAATGCCGCGGCTAGCGATCTGCAAGCTTCTACCTCTGGCTTCACTCGTGTGGGTATCGACCCTACCGGTGCTCGCGGTGGCTCTTTGCTGGCTGCTTTGATCAATACGCCTAACCTCGTTGAGCGCTGGCATCAGGGTCAACAAGTAGGTTATATCATCACCGCCGTTGGTGTCTTTGGTATTCTGCTTGGCTTGTTCCGTATTTTGGTTCTAACCGGCATGAGCTCAAAAGTAAGTGCTCAGTTGAAGGCCAAGAAAGCCAACCCGAACAACCCTCTGGGTCGTGTATTGAAGGTGGCCGAAGACAACCCAGGTATCGATGGCGAAACTCTGGAGCTGAAGCTTGAAGAAGCTGTGCTAAAAGAGCGCCCAAGTATCGAAAGTGGCTTAGCTCTGTTGAAGATTATTTCTGCAGTGGCACCGCTATTGGGTCTTCTGGGTACCGTAACGGGTATGATCCAGACCTTCCAAGCTATTACCATCTTTGGTGCGGGCGATCCTAAGGCTATGGCTGGCGGTATCTCTGGTGCATTGGTAACTACTGTGCTGGGTCTAATTGTCGCTATTCCAACTGTTCTTATGCATACCTTCGTTAACGGCAAGGCCAAGCGTGTTATCCATGTACTGGATGAACAAGCGGCCGGTATCATCGCCGAAAACTCTGAACGTAAGTAGGAGATAGCATATGTTGGCATTAATGGATGCACTAGACGCCATTATCGCCTTCGTGGAGCAGGGCGGCACAGTTTTATTGTGGATTGCTGTCCTGTCCTTTGTCATGTGGACGTTGATTTTTGAACGTATTTGGTTTTACAAAGGTGCATTAAAATCCGATGTGCAGAATGCATTGGATTCATGGGAGGCGCGCTCAGAGCGCAAATCTTGGAATGCACACCAAATACGTCTTGCGCTGGTGTCACGCGTATCTGAGAAGGTAAACAGCAATTTGGATATGGTGGCAACGTGCGTTGCTATTTGTCCTCTGCTGGGTCTTCTTGGTACTGTGACGGGTATGATTGAAGTGTTTACCGTGCTTGGTGCCACCGGTGGTGGCGATGCTAAAGCAATGGCAGGCGGCGTGTCTAAAGCCACTATCCCGACTATGGCGGGAATGGTAGCGGCACTGTCCGGTTTGTTTGGTAATACTTATATCAGTAATATCGCACAGCGTGAAAATCAGCTGCTTGAAGACCATTTGACAATGGACCACTAAGGTTTGCGTTTAGCATTAATCGGTAATTGAGAGATTTTCCATGAGTAGGAAAAATTCAAGGTCCGAAGAAGAGCAAGGGGCGATTGATCTCACCCCTATGCTCGACGTGGTTTTTATCATGTTGATCTTCTTCATTGTGACCGCTTCGTTTATTAAAGAAGCCGGAATTGAAGTCGACCGTCCCGAGGCGAGCGCTTCTGTACAGAAGAAAAAAGCCAAGATCCTGATTGCCATTAACGACAAAAATGAAATCTGGATCGATAAAAAGCGCTTTGACTTACGCAACTTCAAACAGAAGATTGAGCGTATGTATGCAGAAGACCCGACCGGTACAGTTGTAATTCAGGCTGACGATGAGTCCAATTTGGAAACTTTAAGTGAAGTGACCAAAGCGGCTCGAGACATTGGCATCGCCGACGTGGCCGTGGCTACTGAGAAAAAGTAGGTTGTTATGAACTTTGCAAGAGTAGGTTTAGCAGGTTTACTGGCAGCGGCTGTCACCTTTGGTTTGTTCGCCCTGATGCAGGGGCTGATCGCGATGAATCTGACGAAGCCAGAAGAGGGCGAAGAGAAAAAAATCGTCGACATCTTCATGGTGGAAGCAAGCATCGAAACCAAATTCGACACGGCCAAGCCAGAAAAGCCTGAAGAAGCAGAAGCGCCGCCACCAGAGATGGAAATACCCGAGTTTGATACTCCGGATATTAATCCAGACGCTATGAATATGGCCCCGCCTAAGATGTCGACGCAGATATCTTCTGGTACTTTGGGTGGTTTTAATACCGATGGTGATTTCTTGCCGATTGTTAAGGTGGCACCTAAGTATCCGCGTAACGCTTTAAATAAAGGCATTGAAGGTTTCTGCACCGTTCGTTATACGGTAACGGCTACCGGTACTACCGAAAATATAGTGGTAGTTCCAGAAAAATGTATGAAAGCCAATGGTGACTTGACGAGTATGTTCAATCGAGCATCTATTAAGGCTGCCCAGAAGTTTAAGTACAAGCCTCGGGTTATCGATGGTGTGGCGGAAGCAGTCCCGAATATGGGCAACAAATTCACCTATAAGTTGGGCAAGAAGTAGCCGAGGTTTAAATGATGAAGTCGAATATTATAAAATTCGTCAAACGCTCGCTGCTCGCCCTGCCGCTGGTGGTCGCTCCGGCGATTTCTAGTGTGGTGGTGCAAGAGCTTGGTTTTGACGCCAGTTTTGGTGTGGTGGCTGCAGGTGAGTGTAAATCTCGCAAATTGCCAGGCGTGAGCCAGTCTATGGCTAAGCAGTTGACCAAGGTGCAGGAGTTTATCCAGCCACCAGAAGGTTCGACAGCTAAGCCGAATTTGAATGCGGCTATTGCTGAGTTGGGCAAAATTGGAAAGAAGAAAGATAAGTTCAATCAGTATGAACTGTCTCAACTTTATACTTTTTATGCCTACGCTTATTACATGCAGGAAAATGTTCCTCAGGCTCTGAAAAACTACAAGTTGGTAGTTGCACAGAGCCCGATGATCCCCTGCGGTATTGAAGCACAAAATCTCTACACTATTGCTCAACTAGAGTTTATGCAGGAAGACTATAAAGAGTCTATTAAATACTTGCAGAAATGGTTAAAGATTTCGACTCTAGTTACTGCTAATAATAACGCATTTTTTGCCAGCGTTTATTACCAGAGCGGTGATCAGAATAGTGCTCTGAAGTACATTAACAAAGCCGTTAATGACTACGAAGCCAAGGGCAAAAAGCCTAAGGAAGACTGGTTTGCTGTGCAGCGCGCGCTTTACTACGAGAAAGAAGATTACTCCCAAGTTATCAATATTCTCGAAAAGCTAGTGGTTTTCTATCCGAAGACAACGTATTACAAACAGTTGAGCAGTATGTATGCGGTGACTAGTCGTGATAGAGAACACTTGGGAATGCTTGATGCGACCTATGTGTTGGGCGCGTTGACTAAAGAGAAAGAGTTGCTCAATTTGGCCTATCTTTACCTAGATAAAGATGCGCCTTACCTGAGTGCTAAGATCTTAACTAAGGGTATGAAAGCTAAAGTTATTCCAGAAACCATGGAAAATCTTGAACTGTTAGCTAATGCATGGATTATGGCGTCTGAGCCTAAGAAAGCGGCATTAGCGCTAGTTAAAGCAGCGCCTAAGTCGAACAAGGGCAACTTGTACGCACTGCTTGCTCGCACTTATGTGATGACTGAGGAGTTCAGTAAAGCTGCGAGCGCCGGTAATAAGGCGATTAAGAAAGGCGGCATCAAGCGCGCTGATCAACTGCAGATCACTATTGGTCAGGCCTATATGGAACTGAATCAATACAGTAAAGCTTCTGCAGCTTTTAAAGCTGCTGCCAAAGATAAGCGCAGTAAGAAATCGGCCGAGAACTGGATTCGTTTCTCAGCCAGCCAGAAGAGACGCTGGGAACTCTATAATAAGGGGTAATCTCACGCTAACTTCGCGCAATAAAAAAGGCACCTTTGGGTGCCTTTTTTATTGCGCGAAGTTAGCGTTAAGAGTCCTTTTTGCGCCTTTTGATGAAGTTACTAATGGAGTTGGATATGAATCCTATTCGCACCGCCCTAGCGGCTTACGGCCTCTCGGGAAAAATTTTCCACGCCCCCTTTCTTATTGCCAACCCAGCTTTTGAGCTAGTAGCAGTAGTGGAACGCAGCAAGAGCGAGTCGGCAGCGCTAATACCAGCGCCGCAAATTGTGCGTAGCTTCGATGCGTTATTGTCAGATGACTCTATTGAGCTGGTGGTGGTGAATAGCCCCAGTGGTTTGCACTTTGATATGGCAAAAAAAGCGCTGCATGCCGGCAAGCATGTGGTGGTGGAAAAGCCGTTTACCGCTACTACCGCCGAAGCTCGCCAACTA
The DNA here is from genome assembly GCA_963933095.1 of uncultured Cellvibrionales bacterium. Classification (GTDB taxonomy): domain Bacteria; phylum Pseudomonadota; class Gammaproteobacteria; order Pseudomonadales; family Cellvibrionaceae; genus UBA1124. The sequence continues at coordinate 4,122 of CAWVSV010000030.1, read as the reverse complement.
ATTAATTTGGCCGCTGAGCAGCAACTGTTGCTGACGGTGTACCATAACCGACGTTTAGAGAGCGGTTTTTTAACGGTTCAAAAATTGCTGCAAGAGGGCTCGCTGGGTAAAATTAGCCAATTTCACACTTGCGTTGATCGCTATCGTCCGCAGCTGGGTTCCAAGCTATGGAAGGAGACGGCTAATCCAGCTGCAGGGCTATTATACGACTTCGGCTCTCATATGATCGACGAAGCACTAATGCTGTTTGGGCGTCCCCAACGTATTTTTGCCGATATTCGCTGCCAGCGCGTTGGTGCAACCGCGAGCGATTATTTTATATTGCGCTTCGACTATAATAATCCGCTGGGCGATTTCTGCGCAGAGATGCGGGCGTCGATGGTCGCTCAAGCACCTTCGCCGCACTATATAATTCATGGCCATAACGGTAGCTATGTAAAAAATAGTAGCGATATTCAGGAGCGCTTATTGCAAACTGGTGTTAAGCCATTAACGGCCCAATGGTGCGCAGAGTCGCAAGTTGATTGGGGTAAACTGTATCAGGCAGGAGATGTTACCTCCTGTGTTTCTGTCAATGGGCGCTACACAGATTTTTATGACAATATCGCCGCAGTATTACTCAGAGGTGAGTCGCTAATAGTGGATCCAGAGCAGGCATTTGAGGTTATTGAACTGTTAGAAATAGCTCAGCACAGTGCTGCGCAGGGCTGCGTAATAAAGTTATAATCAGCTATATTTTCATATGAGGTGTGGCTCTATGACTGGATCTAAAAATCTTGGCAGCCCTGCGGCGATCAAGCTCAATTTGCTATTAGTCGTGAGCCTAGCATTGGCTGCATTTTATTATGCCGCCAGTTTAAGCATCATTACCTCGGCACTGGCACTTACTGCTGTAGCTATTGCTATTGCGGTCCACAAGCGTCAGCGTGTGGGCTATTTTGTGTGCGCAGCGGTCTGTTTTGGTCTGTTTTGGCTGGCACGTACCGATCAGGAGTTTGTCGGCGACAAGGGTGTAGTGATGGCGTTAAGTCTTCCAGTGATGATACTTGCGCTCTATCTGCATGAGCAATTTGTGCCTAAAGGTAGTAATAACTTGCCTAGCGAGCATTGAGGAGTATCAAAAGTGTTGTTAATACAGCAAAGTTATAGCGTTTTCTGCAGCAGACTCCGCTTGCATACCGGCCGTGCTAATAATGTTTAATCTTAGTGATTTAATCCTAGTTAGCCTGTTGTCACTGCCGGTCATTTACTGGTATCGCTCGCAGCCTATTCGCGATTTGGCGCTAAAAGCCGCAATTAGCCGTTGCGAAGAACTTAGTTTACAGCTGCTGGACAACAGCGTGTTTCAGCGTCGACTTTGGTTCAAACGCGATAAACGAGGTCAGCTCAGTCTATGGCGTTCTTATCACTTTGAGTTTACTTCAACCGGCAATGAGCGCTACCAGGGCCGTGTATTCACACTAGGGCATTATGTACTCGAGGTTGAGTTAGACGCGCACCGTTTGCAGTAGCAGCCGCAATGTTTGGCTTGTTTGAGGATGTTGTCAGTAAATATTGGTGATTTTATTTATTAATATGTTCATATTTACGCAAATGACAAGTGGCGGATCTAGTGGATCCATATGTTAACCTGATAAATATCAGGGTTTTACAAGAATTAAAGTGGGTATACCCTCAAATATAATTATAGTGACGTTATTTATACTACAGAAAATCTATGTTGGTTTATAAGTGTACAACCGTTACTATTCGCGCCACCAGCTCCCTCGATGGCGCGGCTCTTCGCAAGAAGATATCAATAATAAATAAGCGGGAATGGATCAGAGATGGAAGTAATGGCTACAGCTAAGTTAGTGGTGAATACCATATCAAATGGTAAAGGTTTGATGATCGGTATTGTCGGCCGCTTTAATTTGGAGTTACACAAAGAGTTTCGCAAAGCGTTCGAAGATCAACCGCAGCGCTACGAGCGCTATGCTATTGATATGACTGAGTGTACTGGCATTGATAGTGCAGGCTTGGGTATGCTGTTAATTTTGCGCGATTACTCCCAGTTAAATCGCTCTGATTTATGCTTAATTGACTGCCCTAGAGACGTGCGGCAAGTGCTCAGTTATGCCAATTTTGAGCAACTATTTACTATTAGCTAGATTTATTTACTGATTTCTTTAAGGGCTGGTTTTGTTAGCCCTTATCGCCTACTAGCTCATAACCCTTTATAATTAAGGCCTTCTTGGTGCGCGAGTCGCGCCTGTCACCACTTGTTCGGAGAATTCCATGGCGCAGCGTACAGCCACGGTTAGTCGCGATACCTTAGAAACAAAAATCAAAGTCAGTGTTAATTTGGATGGTACGGGTACCGCCAATTTTAATACCGAGGTGCCATTTTTAGAGCACATGATGGATCAAATTGCCCGCCATGGCCTGATCGATCTCGATGTTTTTTGTCAAGGTGATACCCATATTGATGATCATCATACGGTTGAAGATATTGGTATTACACTCGGCCAGGCAGTAGATAAAGCTCTGGGCGATAAAAAGGGTCTTCGTCGCTATGGGCACGCTTATGTCCCTTTGGATGAAGCTCTGTCGCGGGTGGTGATCGATTTTTCGGGTCGTCCCTGTCTAATTCAGAAAATTCCTTTTACTCAAAAGCGCGTTGGTAATTTCGATACAGAACTGTTTGGCGAGTTTTTCCATGGTTTTGTTAATCACGCCAAGGTGACCCTTCATATTGACTGTCTGCGCGGTCACAATGTTCACCACCAGATTGAAACTGTATTCAAGGCCTTCGGTCGAGCTTTGCGTATGGCGCTAGAAGAAGATCCGCGTATGGCGGGTATGATGCCGTCCACTAAGGGCACGCTTTAACGTTGAGTAGGTAAAGCCTGGTATCAGTTGTCGGGCTTTAATCGTCATCTTCTGCTTTTGCTTACTTGCCACTACACCAAGAGATTGTTTTAAATGTCAGCGTCAGCCAGCAACACCATTGCAATTATTGATTACGGCATGGGTAACTTGCACTCGGTTGCCAGTGCCTTCGAGAAGGTTGCACCTGATGCAGAAGTGTTAGTGACTTCTGACATTGTCGCGATCAAAGCCGCCGATCGTGTAGTGCTGCCGGGTGTGGGAGCGATACGCGATTGTGTCGGTGAAATTCGTCGATTGGGTTTCGATACTTTAGTATTGGATATCATTGCATCGGGCAAGCCGGTACTGGGTATCTGTGTAGGCATGCAAGTGCTGATGCAAAGCTCCGAAGAAAACGACGGTATCGACTGCCTTGATATTCTGCCTGGAGCGGTGAAATTTTTTGGTAAGAAATTGCACGATGCTAGCGGTGAGCACTTAAAGGTACCGCATATGGGGTGGAATCAGGTTCACCATCTACCGGTAAAGGGTAAAGTTCATCCCCTGTGGGCCGGTATCGAGCAGGGCAGTCGATTTTATTTTGTCCATAGCTACTACGTTGATGCCGCTGATGATCAGCAGGTGGCGGGTCGCTGTCATTACAGTCGTGATTTTGCGGTGGCTCTAAGTCATGAAAATTTATTCGCTGTGCAATTTCACCCAGAGAAAAGCCATGACAATGGCCTGCAGTTGTTAAAAAACTTCTCTAGCTGGAATGGAAAGACTGCATAGGGCGGTATCTTTTCCAGATTGTATGTTTCAGTTGTTTAGGCAGTTGAGTTCACGCACGTATGACTCCTATTTAGACTTAGCAATGGATCTCCGAGTCTGTTTTGATGGCAGTTGGAACACTAGTCAAACTTAACAGCATTTCTGCCAAGCTGAGACTGTAGATGAGGTGCTGATTTAGGTATTAAGCGGGGCTGGCGCAATGGTATTACCGCGTCGCTTCAAATATTATTTTGTGTTCTCATCAGTAAGACTTAATTCCACCTTTACTCTATTTTCGCCGCCAAATTTATCCTGAGTTTCTGTCGCAAAGTTCTGTGAATTCTAGTCGCTAAGTCGATTGTAGATGCGCGACTATAGAGCGCACTCCGGCAGGGCCTATTAAAAGGCTGTTATAATTGCGGTTTTATAGACTTGTTAAGGCTTTTTTATGGCACTTGCTAAGCGAATTATTCCCTGTCTCGATGTCGATAATGGCCGTGT
>CAWVSV010000029.1:0-26762 GCA_963933095.1 uncultured Cellvibrionales bacterium | reverse complement strand
TTAATCAGCAATAAAAATTCATCGGGTGAGTACTATCTCACCGATATGATTGCCATTGCCCATGAAAAAGGCATAGCGATTGCTACCGCCAAAGCTGAGTCCGAAATGGAAGTGCTTGGTGTTAACAATCGCATGCAGCAGGCCATGTTAGAGCGCTATTTCCAGCAAAGTATTGCTGAAGATCTTATGGTCAATGGTGTCACCATGATGGACCCCATGCGTTTCGACTGCCGTGGCTCAATAACAGTGGGTCGCGACGTTTATATCGACGTGAACTGTGTATTCGAAGGCGAAGTTAAGCTGGGTAATGGTGTTGTAGTTGGCCCTAACTGTGTCATTAAAAATGCTGTGATCGGTGATAATACCGTGATCAAAGCCAACTCAATGATTGATGACGCGACGGTGGCAGCTGATTGTGAAGTGGGTCCCTATGCTCGTTTACGTCCCGGTACAGAATTACAAACAGGCGCTAAAATAGGCAACTTCGTGGAAACCAAAAAAGCACTAATCGGTGTTAATTCTAAGGTCAATCATCTGTCCTATGTCGGTGACACTGTTGTCGGTAGCAACTGTAATCTAGGTGCCGGTGTTATCACCTGTAATTATGACGGAGCCAATAAGTTTAAGACAGAGATCGGCAACAATGTATTTGTTGGTACCAATACTGCGCTGGTTGCCCCAGTGACATTGGCCGATGGCTCGACTACTGGTGCCGGTTCAGTTATTTCAAACAGTGTTGGTAAAGATCAGCTAGCTGTTACAAGAGCTAAGCAGCGCAATATTGACGGCTGGGTGCGGCCTTCAAAGAAGCGCTAAAGATCAGAATCTTATCCACAACAAAATCCTGATCTACTGTATCTAGTTCAGGATTTTTTTATAGTTTTATGGCTGTGTTAATATACAGTCAATATATACAATTTAACTGCCCGCAGGTCTACCTATGGATGTCTCTACCCTTATCGATGGTCTCAATGAACCTCAGCGTCTGGCCGTATCGGCGCCAGCGGGGAATCAGCTGATATTGGCGGGAGCCGGCTCGGGCAAGACTCGAGTGCTGGTGCATCGTATCGCTTGGTTAATACAGGTCGAGCAGGTATCGCCCTACTCTATATTGGCGGTTACTTTCACCAATAAAGCCGCCAAGGAAATGCGTGCCCGGCTTGAGAGTGTGCTGGGTATGGACCCTAGGGGTCTCTGGGTAGGCACGTTCCATGGAACTGCTCATCGCTTATTAAAGCAGCATTGGCGTGAGGCTAAGCTGCCGCAAAACTTTCAGATTCTCGACAGCGATGACCAGCTGCGACTGGTTAAGCGTGTTTGTTCACAGTTGCAGCTAGATGATACCCGCTGGCCGCCGAAGCAGGCGCAGTGGTTTATTAACGCGCAAAAAGACGAGGGCCTGCGTCCGGATCATATTCAGGAGACGGCCGACCCCTATCAGCAGACCATGCTGAATATTTACCGTACCTATGAAGAAGCGTGTCAGCGTGGTGGTATGGTGGATTTTGGCGAGCTACTTTTGCGTGCGCACGAGCTGTGGCTGCATAACCCTGATGTGCTGAAACACTACCAACAGCGTTTCCCGTTTATTCTGGTGGACGAGTTTCAAGATACCAACACCATTCAATACGCTTGGTTGCGAGTACTCGGTGCAAACAGTGGTGTTACCGCGGTGGGCGACGACGATCAGTCTATCTATGGCTGGCGTGGCGCCAAGATCGAGAATATTCAGCGTTTCACCGAAGACTTCGTCAAGGCCGATACGGTCAAGTTGGAGCAAAACTACCGCTCGACCAAAAATATCCTTGAAGCCGCTAACGGTGTGATTAATAACAACAGCGGTCGCTTAGGTAAAACGCTGTTTACCGAGGGTGATACTGGGGATAAAGTGTCGCTGTATGCCGGTTTTAATGAACAGGATGAAGCGCGCTTTATTGTTGAGCAAATTGAACAATGGTGTCGCAAGGGCAACAAAAAAGAGTCCTGCGCTATTCTTTACCGATCTAATGCTCAGTCGCGCATCTTAGAGGAAGCTTTATTGCGCGAAGCTGTGCCCTATCGAATTTATGGTGGCCAGCGTTTCTACGAACGTTTAGAGATTCGTAATGCTCTGGCCTATTTACGCCTGATTGCTAACCCAGAAGACGACGCTGCCTTTGAACGAGTGGTCAATACGCCTACCCGCGGTGTTGGCGGTAAGACTGTGGATAACATTCGACTGTTTGCTCGCGAGCAGGGCTGCAGTATGTGGCAGGCTTCGACCATGATGGTTGATAAAAAAGTTTTCGCCGCTCGCGCCGGTAATGCGGTGCTAGCCTTCATGCAAACCGTTACCGAATTACAAGCCAGTACTGAAGGCAAAACCTTAGAAGTTATTGCCGACCAGATGCTAAAAAAGACTGACTTATTTGAATTTCACAAATCCGAGAAGGGCGAGAAGGGTCAGGCGCGCGCGGAAAACCTAGAAGAACTCATTAATGCTTGTGGCGCTTTTGTTGCTAGCGACCAAGATGAGGGCGAGGAAGATTTAACCCCGCTGCAGCAATTTCTCGACAGCGCTGCGTTAGATGCCGGCGATGCTCAGGCGGATGAATTTGAAGATGCAGTGCAAATGATGACCTTGCACTCGGCTAAAGGTTTGGAGTTTCCACTGGTATTTTTAGCTGGTGTTGAAGAGGGTCTTTTTCCACATAAAATGTCACTGGAAGAGCCGGGCCGTTTAGAGGAAGAGCGCCGCCTTGCTTATGTTGGTATAACCCGCGCCATGCAAAAGTTATACATAACTTATGCTGAGAGCCGGCGTCTTTATGGCACTGAAACTTTTAATCAGGTGTCCCGTTTCGTTAAAGAAATTCCTGAAAAAGTAATTGAAGAGGTGCGTTTAAAAACTGAAATTAGCCGTCCAGTTAGCTTTAATCGCAAGCGGCCAATGCGTATTGCTACCATGAGTGATCAGGGTGACGATACCGGTTTTAATTTGGGCCAGCGTGTGCAGCACAAGATATTTGGTGAGGGTACTATTTTGCATTTCGAAGGTTCTGGAGCAAATGCACGGGTGCAGGTGAAGTTCGACGAGCCGGGAACTAAGTGGCTAGTAGTCCAATACGCCAAGCTTACCGCTCTTTAGAAGGGCACTTTTTGTCCTCTGGCGGCGTCAGATCCGTTATGTTCAGTATGAACGGTATGTCGCGCTTACATGGATGTAAAGGAGCGACCTGAGGTGGCAGATTTTTGCTCCTGCAAAATCTGCATACACGCCATCCGTGGCGATATACACTCCTTCTTTGCGCGCGGTTCTTCCCTGCCAGCGAAAAAAAATCACTCCTTCTTGATTCTCCGTAATTCTTTTATTAAATAAGAAAATAATAATGAACACAGAAGCTCAAAAAATAAATTACTCCCCCGCCATTATTCTCGCATTAGTTGCCGCGGTGGTGCTGTTATTTGCGCTGCTGGTTGTGGAAAAGTCTGCTGATGAACCAGAACAGTTATCCACAAGTGAAGCGTCAGTGCAGCCGCAAAAAATCTATCAATGGCGCATGGTTACGACTTGGCCGAAGAACTTCCCTGGCTTGGGCAGCGCCGCCGAGAATTTTGCTCAGTATGTGAATGAGGCCAGTGGTGGTCGACTGCAGGTTAAGGTTTTTGGTGGTGGCCAGTTGGTTCCAGCACTGGGTGTATTTGATGCGGTGTCATCGGGTGCGGCTGAAATGGGGCACAGTGCTGCGTATTACTGGAAGGGAAAAATCCCAGCCTCGCCATTTTTTACCTCGGTCCCCTTTGGTATGAACGCGCAGGAAATGAATGGTTGGTTACGTTATGGCGGTGGCTTGGAATTGTGGCGTGAATTGTATGAGCCTTTTGATTTAATCCCATTTCCTGCCGGAAATACGGGTGTGCAAATGGCGGGTTGGTTCAACAAAGAAATTAATACTGTTGATGATATCAAAGGGTTAAAAATGCGTATTCCTGGTCTCGCCGGTGAGGTGTGGAATCGCGCTGGTGGTACCGCAGTGAATATTCCTGGCGGTGAGTTATACACATCTTTGCAGACGGGTGTGATTGATGCGGTGGAATGGGTTGGTCCCTACAACGACTTAGCTTTTGGCTTTCAACAGATAGCTAAACATTACTACTACCCAGGTTGGCATGAGCCCGGCCCCACGCTGGAGTTAATGGTGAATAAAACCGCCTATGAGTCGTTGCCTGAAGATTTGCAGCAGATAATCGACAAGGCTTCGCGGGCAGTAAACCAAGATATGCTTGACGAATACACCGCTCGTAATAATTCTGCATTACAAGAGTTGGTTGAAGTGCACGGCGTGAAAGTCGAGCGATTGCCGCAGTCAGTAATCGATTACTTAAAAGTGACTAGCGATAAAATGTATGCCGATATGTCGGCAAAAGATGAAAGCTTTGCCCGCATCTACCAACATTATCGAGAGTTTGCCGAGGGTGCGCAGAATTATCACAAGCTGTCAGAGCAGAGTTACTATGATGCTCGTGATTAGAAATACAATGTAATGTTAGAACAGAGTTAAATTGCTCTTGTTATAGTTGGTCCAATCTTGTTTTCTGGGCGTAAAACTACTGTATGAAGTCTAACCGATTCTATTAGCACGAAGATAACTCGCTTATTTGATGTATCCTTATCTAGACGTTAATGATAATCATTATTGTTGTGGTTTTTATCTTGTTTGGTTAGACTTCTCGGCCGCTGCGGCGGAACCGGGCTCTCAGCTGACTGGGAGCTCACAATATCGGCTTTTATTTTTCCTTTTCCTGTGCCGATTGCAAGACGAGGTTCATTAGAATGACACGCACTTTATATGACGCCTCTCGCGAGCACTCTAGCTGTGGTGTGGGGTTTATAACGAACAAACGCGGCGAGCAGACCCAAGAGTTGCTGCAGCTATCTCATCAGGCCCTGTGCAAAATCCCTCACCGCGGCGGTATGAGCGCCGAAGGTATTGGTGATGGAGCCGGGGTTAATATAGATCTATCGTTGGCCTTTTTCCGTCACCTATGCAGCGATCACAATCTGCAGTTGGGAGACTTTGGGGTAGGTAACTTCTTTTTACCTATCACCAGTAGTGGTTTTGCAGAGGCAGAGCAGCTAATACGCACTACTTTGGCCAATTTTTCTATGCCGGTGCTGCTTTGGCGCAAAATTCCTGTTAATTCTGGCGCCGTTAACGTCGCCTCGTTAAAAGCCCAGCTGCCGCTTTATCAGGTGGTATTTGGTTGTCCGCAAGACACTGCTAATGTGGATGCCTTTGCCGATCAGATCGATAAAGCTCTGTTGGATATTGAAGCTCCCGCTTTTACCCGTGCAAGCCTGAACGGGCTATACCCGCTGTCGATGAGCTGCCGAACTCAGGTCTATAAAGGTCGTCTTAATTCTTGGGAGGTGATGCCTTATTTTGAGGATCTGAGTCACCCACAGCACCAGGTGCACACGCTATTTTTTCATACGCGTTTCTCAACGAATACCGCACCTAATCCGATGTTTGCTCAGCCTTTTCGTCGCATGGCGCACAATGGTGAGTTGAATACCGACAAAAAAAACCGTTTGAGCGAAGACGCTATCGCTCGACAGAATAATAACAAGATAATTTTTCCGCCAGGCCAGTCGGATTCTGCTCGGCTTGATCAAACATTGGGGCGCCGAGTACTTGAAGATCGGCTCGATATTGATGAGGCGATCTTGGCAATGATGCCACCGGCCTGGGAGAATGACGCCAGCTACTCTGGCGATGTACGGGCTATGCTTGAGTATTTTAGTCTCTGCGAAGAAAAAAACGACGGTCCAGCGGCACTGATTTTTTCCGATGGAATCAAGGTTGGCGCGAGACTCGACCGTCTCGGTCTCAGGCCTTTGCGTTCGGTACAGACAGAAACTTATCTGGCGGTAATGAGCGAGGCGGGTCAGATCGATTTCCCGCCCGAGGATGTAATCAGTCGAGGGCGTATTGAGGCTGGTGGCATGTTGGTGTTTAACCACCAGACTTCCGAGCTGCTTGAGAGCCGTGAGGTGATGCAGCGTCTGGCCGGTAAGAGAGATTACCCATTAATGCTGGCGCAGGCTAAGCTGCGGCTGGAACAGTTGCCGCAAAAAGACCTTGGTGACTACAGTAAATACTGCGCATCTGATCCTTCTGAACTGGGTATATCCGCTCGGCATGTCGGCTATGGCATGAATCAGGAAAGTTTTAAATTTTTGCTCGATCCAATGTTGCAGTCTGGCGGCGAGAAAATTTCCGCTATGGGCTATGGTTTGGCGCCCAATGCTCTGGCTGGCGAAGAAGGCGGTATGTCGCGCTATTTTAGTCAGCGTTTTGCTCAGGTAACCAACCCGCCGCTGGATTCGATTCGCGAGGCGGATGGTATGACGCTGCGCGTGGCGCTCGGTGGTAAGCCTAATTTTCGTCCCGACGATTGCGCTAAAGGTCGTCAATTGGTATTAGATTCGCCTATTTTACAGCCGCAACAGTTACAGCAGATGCTTTGTGCTGGCGACCAGTTGCGAGTTGAGCTAGTTGACACTCTGTATGTCATAGATCCTCAAGATCGCCAGCAAAGTCAGGCTAATTTAGAGATGGCACTGGAGAGTGTCTGCAGCCACGTTGAAGCTTTGGCTCGCTCACGCTGCGATGTCATTGTATTAAGTGACCAAAATTTAGCACGCGATGTAGCCGCCATACCTGCTGTGTTGGCGATAGCGGCGGTCAACCAGCGCTTAATTAACCAAGGGTTGCGCTTTAACTCTAGTGTGGTTTTTGCCACCGGCCAGGCTGCTAGTACTCACGATATTGCTGTCCTGCTGGGTTTTGGCGCATCGGCGATAATGCCGCTCACGGTTTATCACCGAGCGCTTGAATTGTTTAGTTCTGATGCCGAAGTGCAGGTTGGGCTGAACAAATTTCAAAAAGCTGTGGAAAAGTCGCTGATGAAGACCATGGGCAAGTTTGGCCTGTGTACAGTCGAGAGCTACATTGGCGGCGAGTTTTTCGAAGCTAATTTCATCGATACTAATGATGCTCGGCTGAGAAGTATTTTCCCTAATATCCACTCTCCAGTGGGCGGTGCTCGGTTTATTGATATTGCCAACAGCAGTTTCGATTGGCATTTGAAGTTGTTTGATGTCAGCGATGCAAAGCAGATACCGCTGCTAGGGCTGTTTAAAGAGCGCTCTGAGGGTGCCGGTCACAGCTTTGGTAATACGGCGGTGCGTGAGTACATCAGTATGACCGAAGAGGAGATTGTTTTCTCACCCAGTAATCGCGCCGACTCGGATGCCGAGTTACTGGATGAGCCGCCAATAGTGGTGCCGCAGGATGATAGTTATCGCGATCAGAGTTTTCAGGTGCGCACCCCCGAGGAAATAGATGGCCACGCGATAACGACAGCTTATAAAAGTTTCAGTAGCAATTTGTATAAAGAGCGAGCTAATCGTCCAGCGACCTTACGCGATGTTTTAGCCTTGCCATTGGATTTTTCTTCGGCACAGAGCAGCGGCGATTTTGCTCTAATTCTGAAAGGCGTTAATAGTAGCGGTAATATTGCCATTGCTGCTCGCGGTTTGCGGGCAGAGTTTACGGCTGGAAAGCTTGAGTTATCTTTATTGAACGCTGGTCTCGATCGTCATCGGGCTCTGGGAGATGCGCTTTCACAGCAGTTTGGTGCGGTTGTGCAAGGTTTGGAGGTAGAGCAAAGTAAGCTGAGTTGTTTCATCTCAGTGGACAGCTCTGCTCAGTGGCTAACTCGCCTGCTGGAAGCCCCAGACGCCATTGACTTGCAAACCGTGCAACCGGCCCACGAAATTACCCGGACTCTAGCTTCTGGGGCTATGAGCCACGGTGCACTAGTGGCTAAGGCTCATGAAGCTGTAGCTATGGGAACCAATATTGCCGGCGCTATGAGCAACTCCGGTGAGGGTGGTGAGAGTTCTGGGCGCTACAACTCTGTTCGGGCCAGCAAGATCAAGCAGTTTGCATCTGGGCGCTTTGGTGTGTGGACCGGCTATCTGGCTGACCCTTGTCTGCAAGAAATTGAAATTAAGATCGCTCAGGGTGCCAAACCAGGTGAAGGTGGACAATTGCCTGCGGCCAAAGTTAATGTCGAAATAGCCTCGGCTCGCGGTTGCACGCCCGGTATCGAGTTGGTGTCGCCTCCGCCCCACCACGACACCTATTCTATTGAAGATCTGGGCCAGTTGATTCACGACGCCAAGGCAGCGCGAGTGCGTGTTGTGGTGAAACTGGTGTCCTCAGAGGGCGTTGGTACTATCGCCGTGGGTGTGGCAAAAGCGGGTGCTGATGTCATTAATATCGCTGGTAATACCGGTGGCACCGGTGCCGCTCAGGTCACTAGTTTGAAGAACACCGGCCGTGTGGCGGAGCTGGGTATTGCTGAAGTGCATCAGGCGCTGGCAGAGAACGGGCTGCGTGATAAAGTGACATTGCGCTGTTCTAACGCTCATCAGACCGGCCTTGATGTGGTTAAGTCGGCACTTATGGGCGGTGACTCTTTCGAATTTGGTACCACTGCGCTAATGATGCTCAAATGCGTAATGGCCAAGAACTGTAATGTTAAGTGCCCCGCCGGTCTCACCACTAATGCCGAGTTATATCAGGGCGATCCGCGGGCACTGGCTCAATACTTTTTAAATTTAGCGCACGAAGTGCGCGAGATATTAGCCGATCTCGGTTATAGCTCTCTGCGTGAAATTCGCGGTCGCACTAATCTTCTGCACCTAATAGAGCACGAGCGTATTGTCGGTCGTTTAGATATGAGCGCCATGCTCAGAACCGTCGATGAAGTAAAGATTGATAACCCCATCTATCTGGAGGCCGACTTTAGTGCCGACAATCGCTATTTAATTGAATTTCATGAGTGGCTGAAAAACACTCAAACGGCGATTATCGCCGAGCCCCTGACAATTAAAGGTCCGGTATTAAACAATTGCAACAAGACTACCGGTGGCCAGTTTGCCATCGATGTTGAGCGTTACCTCAATTATTCAATGAGCGCTGCAGATGTGCAGATGCACCCAGCTGTGCGGATACTGAGTAATGGCCGGCGGGTACTGGGTGACGACATGGTTGTTGTCGTTAGCAGCAATTCCGCGGGACAGAGCTTTGGTGCTTTTAACAATACCGGTATTAATTTAGTCCACTCAGGCACCTGTAATGATGGCGTCGGTAAGGGCATGAGTGGTGGTCGTATTGCGATTACCAACCCTGGTGGCAATGTTGCCTATATAGAGAATGTGCTGGTGGGCAATTTTGCCCTATTTGGCGCTACGGGTGGTCAACTCTATGTGGTGGGTCAGGCCGGTGATCGCTTTGGTGTGCGCAACTCCGGTGCCGTGGCTGTGGTGGAGGGTGTTGGTGATTTCTGCTGTGAATATATGACTAATGGCAGCATTGTTAACCTTGGTGATTACGGTAAGGGTTTTGGTAACGGCATGAGTGGTGGCAGCGCCTATCAGTATGATCCTCAGCACCAGTTGCTTAATAGCTGTTCGCGCGATTCCGTTGTCGCTCTTAGCTTGTCTGACGACACAGATTTGGCGCGAGGCCAGGAGCAGGCACTGTTATTGCACCTGCAGGAGCACATAAATCAAACCGGTTCCTCTCGTGCTAGTAAGTTGATCGCCGATTGGGACGAGTCGCGCAAACATTTTTATTTTGTTATTCCGCGTGCACTGTTTAGTTATCACTGTAGCGAGCAAATTTTAGAGGCTATGGGTCGCAAGGCCATGCTTGATGAGATGGCTACGGCTAGCGCCGAATTTCAATTGACTCGACTGGCGAGTTCTTATCAAACTGAGTTAGCGCTGTTTGATCATAAAGTACCCGGTTACGGCGCTCGCGATACCGATTTGATTTGCGCTTACGTCAATGTCACCGGCGTTATGCGTCGAGCTTTAGAGCAGGCGCAAAAGTTGGGTATCGCAGGTCAGCAGGCGCTAGATGTTGCGAGTCGCCAGTTGGTATTGAACCGCGATCGAAAATTGTTAGAAACTTTGGCTAAGGATGCGCGCGAAGCTCTGGCGAATTTCAGTGATGCGGCAATGGCAGCACTGCTGGCCGAAAAGCGCGTCAATGATTACAAATCGGCTCTAAGTCAACGTGAGGTGGCTGACAGTTTACTGTTCGGTACCAGTGTCTGGATTCTTGCGCGCGACCGTGCAAACGCTGCTGAACTTGCCGATTTTGAATCGGTGGAGAAGAAGCTGGCTGAGCACTATAGCCATGTGTTGGCAGATTTCATACGCGTTCAGGTCGCTTAACTAGTAATTGGCAGCGCATTTAGAGTGTGGTGACGTTTAAAGCAACGACGCCATACTATTTTTAATTGAATTTAAATTTACCCTAATAAAGGTGGGAAAATGACTGACTTCAATAAAGATTATAAAGTCCCGTTTGTCCCGTCGAATATGCCATTCGATGAAAGCCAACAGCAGTGGTTGGGAGGATTCTTGGCGGGTTTACATTCACGCCTGCTGTTAAAAGAAGAGAGTTCGGCGCAGGTAGCTGCACCAAAAGCGGTGCGCCCACTGACTATCATATATGGCTCTCAGACCGGCAATGCTGAGGGTGTGGCTTATGATTGCGCAGAGTTGGCCAAGGGCCATGGTCTGGCGCCACAAGTGTTAGACATGGACGACGTTGAATTACCCATGTTGGCGGCTAGTGAGCGACTGTTGTTGATTACCAGCACCTATGGTGAAGGTGAAATGCCAGATAATGCGCAGCTCTTATGGGATGCTGTTGAGTCCGAGCAAGCGCCCAGTTTTGCCAATACCTATTACTCAGTACTGGCACTTGGCGATACTAGCTACGATGAATTCTGTCTGGCTGGAATACTGTGGGATAAGCGTTTAGAGGCCCTAGGCGGCAAGCGTATTGCCGAGCGCGTCGACTGCGATGGCGATTTTGCAGCGGCCGCCGAGTCCTGGATGGCTGAAGCCGTATCTACCATATCCCAAAAGGGTGCTGATGGTGGGGTTAGCAGTGCTGCGACGAGTCAAAAGAAAGTGAAATCACAGTACAACCGCAAAAACCCACTGCAGGTTGAATTGATCGATAAGCGCGTGCTTTCGAGTCCTGATTCTAGTAAGGAGATCTGTCATTTCGAGCTTTCACTAGGGGGCTCAGGCGAGACCTATAAGGCTGGCGATGCGCTTAATATCATACCTGCTAATCAGCCAGTATATGTTGCTGAGCTACTGCAGTTAATGGGGTGCACTGGTGAAGAGTTGGAGCCGCGCGATGGCGAGTCCGTTACTTTAAAGCAGTTATTAACTGAAGAACTGGAAATTCGCACCCCGTCGAAAGAGTTTTTAGCTGAGCTGTCGTTGCGCGCTGGCAATGCCGAGTTAGTGCAGTTGTTGGCAGATGAAGATCACGCGCCACTCAACGACTTTCTTTACGGTAAGGACATTGTTGACTTGCTTAAGGCTAGCCCGCTGGCGGAATTTTCCGCCGCCGAGTTGCTGGCACTGTTGAAGCCTATAGCCGCTCGCGCCTACTCAATTTCGTCGAGCATCAAAAAACATGACAAGGAGGTACATTTAACGGTTAGCAGCATACGTTATGAGCAGGAGGGTCGTGAACATAGCGGTGTTTGCTCCACTTATCTGGCTGATTTAGTTGAATCAGGAGATAAAGTTAAGTGCTATTTTGTGCCCAATAAAAGTTTTGCAGTGCCTGAAAACGACGAGCTGCCGATTATTATGGTGGGTCCGGGCACGGGTGTCGCGCCTTTTCGAGCCTTTCTCGAGGAGCGTGAAGTCCGCGCTGCCACCGGTTCAAACTGGTTGTTTTTTGGCGATCGTAACTCCAAAGACGACTTTATTTACCGCGATGAACTTGAAGTTATGCAGGCTTCAGGGTTGCTGACTCGCTTGGACCTGGCATTCTCACGTGATCAACCAGAAAAGATCTACGTACAGGACAGGATGCTAGAACAGGGCGCGGAGTTTTTTGCGTGGCTTGAGCGCGGTGCATACTTTTATATCTGTGGCGATGCCTACCGCATGGCTAAAGATGTCGACAAGGCCCTGCGCACCATTGTCGCCGAGCACGGGTCTATGGATACGGTAGCGGCCGAGGCTTACGTAAACGACTTGAAGAAGACTAAGCGCTATGTACGCGACGTTTACTAATGATCGTTTGACCGCAGTTGTGTGCTGCGGTTAGCTTGTTTTCTGGGGTAAAGTGAATCAGTAGCATTGGGGGTCACTAAAACCTAAGATAATCGGGCTTGGCTTTGATTAAGGGCACTTTATTAACAATTGTTGTTAAAGAGCCGCGCGAAGTGGCTGGTTGCTGATTATTGGCAGAGCTACTACGTTGCCGAGGCAATTACATAAGTTCGCCGCCTCTTTCTCTACGTTAGTGACGGTGAGTTTGCAGAGTTTGATACATAGTTCATCTTCAAGCCGTTGGCTTAGTTGACACATGCGATGACCCAACCATAAAAGTACGCTTATTTGACGTGAGCGATCGTCGTATAGATCGCACAACTGAGCGAGTTTTAAAGCTCTAGAATTGAATGTCTGTAGGGTCGACAAGTTGATAGCTCCATTGGATAGTGGCATCCCTGCCATAGCCAGACCTGTGGTGGCACAATCTAGTTTTCGCTGGTATTCATCATTTCGTAAAATTTTTTTAGCTCGCATCTCTGCCTGATTAGCTGTCTGGGCTGCCTCGATATATTTCACTGTTGTACCCTAATAATCGTATATTACAAATAATAATGATTATTATTATCATGTAAAGATATTTTTTTAAACCGATAAAAATAGCCTCTGCTGTCATTGACAGTCTTGATAAAAAATATGGCTTAAGACAAAAATAAAACAATTAATATTTGATAGTGATAATGATTCGCATTATTATTAGTGTGTGTGCTGTGGAATAGCTTAATGGAGTGACTAATGACTGTATTGGCGCAGGCAAATATAGGTCTTATTTTTGGTACAGATACCGGCAATACAGAAGAGATTGGCGGCAAGATTGCTGCCGCTCTGGCAACTCATGGTTGTTCTGTTGAAATGATTAATGTCACAGAAGCTACCTCACAAGCGATTGAGGCCTTTGACTTTTTGATTATGGGGATTCCAACTTGGGATTTCGGTGGTATCCAAGAGGACTGGGAGGATTTCGAAGAGGAAATTATTGCTACTCAGTTGGCGGGTAAAACAGTTGCCCTATATGGACTTGGTGACCAACTGGGTTATGGCGACTATTTTGTTGATGCCATGGGCTGGCTAAAAGATAAGTTGCAAGCGACAGGTGCCAACATGGTTGGGTCTTGGTCAACTGATGGCTATGATTTTGAGGAGTCTCTGGCGCTTAACGAAGATCGGACTAAGTTTTGTGGTTTAGCCATTGATGAGGATCAGCAGTTTGAATTGACTGATCAGCGCATTTGTTTGTGGGTCGATCAAGTCGCCGCTGCAGTTAATGCAGCTGCAGCAGCTTAAGTGAGGGCAATTAAATGCAACGCGGTTTGAATTTCATGTGCTGTAAGCACCGGCAGTTCTGTATTGATAAGCCCAAAAAAGCACAGTTGCTTTGGCCAAAGTCTTTGTTGAGTGGGCGCGGACATGTATGTGATGGCCACTATAAAGACAGTGTTCGCAGCTATGGTAATGCTCTAGAAATTGCCAGTATTTTACTGGTCAATGATTCAGACACCGGTCGTGCCGAGGTGCGTTACTCGAGAACACTGACAGAGTTTGCGTATATTTTACGTGCATATGAGCAACCCTTTGATGCAGAAGCACTGCTGGAACTAGCGCAGGGTCAATTTGCCAAACAGTCTCACAGTAAATCAGCAGAGGTGTTGTTAGAGGCTTTAATACAGGCTTTTATTTGCTCCCAGCAGCAAGTAGTTGAATGGTTGGATCGACTAAAGAGTGAATGTTCATCATTGCTGCAACAGGATAATACTCATGATGTTAAAACGATATTTATTCACTAACCCTATATTTTTAAACCATGAAAACTTTATCTAGCTAGCAACTGATCTGGTTAGATTTTTTGAAATTGTGGTGGAGGGATTAATATTAATAAATGGAAAGAAATCACTCAGGCTGGGAATAAAGCTTTTAATGAAAGTCGAGATAATACCGCTAAAAAGTTGTATCTAATCGCTTGCCATCGCGCATTAAAAAATTCTCCCCATTGGTTAGATAATGATGCTGCTCTAGCAGTATTAGTAATCAGTTACCAAAACCTTGCTGATTTATATTTAAGGCAATCTAACCATAATGACATGTTAGTAGTTTATAGAGATTTACTTAAAATATTACAGGGCTTTAACCACAGTCATCGATTAGATACCCACGATACTTGCCTGCGTATCGGAACTGAACTTACTGCAAAATTTAAAGATATTAAATATAAATCAACTGAGGCTGTAAAAACTTTTGACGACATAATCAATGAATATTTTAACCCAACTAACTATTTGATCAAGGATCACAATTAATCATGAAGATAAAAACATATACACTCATAATTGCGTTATTGAGCTTTTCTGCCAATGTATTCTCTCATCCAGGCCACGATCATAATCTTTTGATAAGCTCTGTTATTCATGGCGGTATATTCTTCGCTCTTGTTGCCGCAATTTCAATGGGTATATGGATGCTTCGCCCAAGTCAAAAAATATTAAAAAAATCTGTTAATCAGGTAAGGAAGTAATTATGTTACATCAACTAATTGGTCTTTATGAGAAAGTAGCTGGCGTTGCAACAGCTTCTGCTCACTGTGACATACCATGTAAAATATATGATCCATGTGTTGCCCAGATAGCAACACTTAGCGTTATTAGATTTATGGATCTTATTGCTGTTCTGGGCGAGAAAGATTCTTTGACGTTAGCTGATCATGCCCAATTAAGTCGTCTACAAGCCGAAAAAGAAACTCATGCAGAAAAAGTAAAAAATGAAATAAGAGTGATTTGGGGCGATTATATAAAACAACCCCAATTCGATAAATATCCAGACATTAGCACTTTAGTACATAATATTATGTTGGCGGGTTCAGCTTGTAAGCAGGGTATTGAACGTGGAAAAGGTGAAAATCTATTATCTTTGGTAAATCAGTTTAGCGAGGCTTTCTGGTCAACTAAGGGTGTTGCAACCTATTCTGCCAAGTGTCCTTATCTTCCAGAAGAAGTCGTCGTATATCCACAGCTGCAGTGATCGGTTTTGGCTGTTACAAAATCATTGGGGACAGTATGCTGCCAAGTTACAAGGCCAATGATTTTGTATTAACGTTTCGTTGGCCTCAAAATAAATACTATTGCGGCGATGTCATCGTGGTTAAGCACAATTTTTTCGGTGTCATCATTAAGCGGATCGAGCACATGCATGCATCGGGTTTGATAACCTTAGTTGGCGACAATTCGGCCCGTTCTACCGATAGTAAATGTTTAGGTATGATTAATTTTGAGCAAGTTTTAGGCAGAGTTATTTATCATCTGCCAGCTCCTTCCTAGCCATTTTTTACGGGAATTAATTTATGCTCGATTTAAACACGATTAACGATCAATTACTTACCCCCGATATATTAATAGTAAGGAATAAAATTCGTTTCGCTGAGAGCCCTAATAATCCAGAATTAATTTCTTTATGGTTAGCTCAAGAAAATTATATTCAAGAATTAATTGATTGTAAAAATGTACGCTGGCAATACTGCGAAGAGCAATTTTATTTATTGCTAGAGGTTGTCGTTGATGAGATGTTGCCTAAGCATTGGCGGCAACATTGTTTAAATAATATCTATCAACCATTAGCAAGCCTAAAAAATTTATCGACTAGTCAGAAATCAGAAAAAAGATTGCGACAACTACTAACTGAGCTTTCCACATCTTGCCGCTATGTTAGAGCCACATTGTAATACCTGAAGTAATATCAAGGATAATAATATGAATAAAACACGCATTGAAAAAGACAGTATGGGTGAATTAAAAGTACCTATTGATGCTTTGTATTCAGCCCAAACACAGCGTGCGGTAAATAATTTTCCTGTTAGCGGGCAAACTATGCCGGCGGCTTTTATTCATGCTTTGTTATTGGCAAAATCTGCGGCGGCCGAAGCTAATGGCCAGTTGGGGCTTATCCCTAAAAAAATGACAGCGGCTATTTGTAAATCTGTAGATAGCCTGCTTGAGCAAAACTTCATGCAGCACTTTCCAGTAGACGTTTTTCAAACTGGCTCGGGCACCAGTACTAATATGAATGCTAACGAAGTGCTAGCGACATTGGCCAGCAATATTTATGGCGAGCCAGTTAGTGCCAATGATCATATTAATTATGGCCAAAGTAGTAACGATATAATTCCATCAGCCATTCATATTAGCGCGGCTATAGAGCTGAATGAAAAACTGCTGCCTGCACTGGTAAAATTAACTGCGGTGATTCGCACTAAAGCTGACAGCGTAGACCAGTATGTGAAAACCGGTCGAACGCATTTAATGGATGCAATGCCGGTGAGGATGAGTCAGAGTTTATTGGCTTGGGCTGATCAAATTGAGCAAAACATTACACATTTGCAGCAACTGCAGCCTAGTATTCAAAGTTTGGCTCAAGGTGGCACAGCGGTAGGTACTGGCATCA
The DNA here is from genome assembly GCA_963933095.1 of uncultured Cellvibrionales bacterium. GTDB lineage: Bacteria > Pseudomonadota > Gammaproteobacteria > Pseudomonadales > Cellvibrionaceae > UBA1124. The sequence goes on along the minus strand of CAWVSV010000029.1, from coordinate 10,120 downwards.
ACGCCGATAAAAAGTTTGCCCAAAAATTTAATACTGCGCTGAGAAAAAAGACCGATATAGAGTTTACCTCGGCGAAAAACTTTTTTACCCATATGGGTTCGCAGGATATTGCCGTTGCTTTGTCGGGACAACTAAAAACTACCGCAGTGTCGATGATGAAGATTGCGAACGACCTACGCTGGATGAATTCTGGCCCATTGGCTGGCTTGGGTGAAATTGAACTGGAAGCATTACAGCCGGGGTCCTCGATTATGCCAGGCAAGGTCAACCCCGTTGTTCCGGAGGCAGCAGCTATGGTTGCTGCACAGGTTATTGGCAATGATGCGACTATTACTGTGGCGGGGCAATCTGGTAATTTTGAATTGAATGTTATGTTGCCATTAATCGCTAAAAATTTGCTAGAGAGTATTCAGCTATTAACTAATATTAGTGGCTTACTGGCTGAAAAAGCCATAGCTAGTTTTATCGTAAAAGAACACAAACTTAAAGAAGTACTGTCTAAAAATCCAATTTTGGTAACGGCATTAAATCCAATAATCGGTTACTCAAAAGCCGCTGAAATTGCCAAGATAGCTTATCGGGAGCAGCGCCCTATTGTAGATGTAGCGGCTGAGCATACCAATATCGATAGAGAGGAGTTGCTGCGGTTGCTCGATCCCGAAAAACTAACCCGAGGCGGCGTGCAAAATTAATGGCTGATCTGTTGGTGTTAACCTTATGATCTGAATAGTGTTAATTATTAGTTACTTAAAAAGCCGTAGACATTAAAGTTACGGCTTTTTAAGTTGTGCGAGTGCTCATAATTATACTGTTGCTTTGGGCACTGCTCGAGTACGGCCATTGTTATCAATAGCGACAAAAACAAATTCACACTCAGTGACTTTGACACGATCCTCACAGGTAGGTGGTTTCATCCACACACAAACGCGCACAGTGATGGATGAGCGACCTATATCGATAGCATCAGCGTAACAGCTCACTATGGCACCAACGCATACAGGCCGCAGAAAGTGCATGCTGCCGACCGACACGGTGGTGATACGCCCCTTGGCAATATCCTGTGCCAAGATTGAACCTGCTAAGTCCATTTGCGACATCAGCCAGCCGCCAAATACATCTCCGCTGGGGTTGGTATCGGCGGGCATAGCTAATGTTTGCAGGGCTAGATTGCCAATTGGAGTCGGTTCTTCATCTATACCTAAGTCTTCCATTTCAAATCCTCAGAATGCGGTATATCCGTAGTATCGTCTAATTCTATCATTGTTCCATATGTCGCAATGGTTTATTAGAGAATACTTGGTAACCAAGTTACCAGTTCTGGCCAAATCGCTAAAGCAATTAATAGTGTTAACTGCATGGCGATGAAGGGCGCCACACCGCGGTAGATATCGAAGGTTTTAACGCTGTCGGGCGCCACGCCACGGAAGTAAAAGAGGGCGAAGCCAAACGGCGGTGTTAAAAATGAGGTTTGTAGATTAATAGCAATCATAATGCCGAGCCATACCGGGTCTAGCCCCATTGCAAGCAGTATGGGGCCAACAATGGGCACCACTACAAAGGTTATCTCGATAAAATCGAGAATGAAGCCAAGTAAAAATATTACCAACATCACCATGAGTGTGGCACCGAATACGCCACCAGGAATATGTTCAAACAAGCGCTCTACCAATTGGTCGCCGCCATAGCCGATAAAAACCAGTGAAAATAACGAGGCCCCAAGCAATATAGTGAACACCATGGAGGTGACTTGGGCCGTTGATTGGCTGATCTCGGCCAGTCGTTTGCGGTTTAGCTGGCGCTTAGCTAGCGCTAATAGTGTCGCGCCTAGTGCGCCGACCCCGGCGGCTTCGGTGGGGGATGCGGCACCAGAAATAATAGAGCCTAGCACTAAGGTAATTAATATGATCGGTGGCAGCAATGACAAAAATAATTGGCGAGCATTAATGGGCGTTGGGTCTAGCGTGTATTCAATCAGGCTAGGGTTGCGCCATGCTTTAAGTAGTAGGTAGCTGAGATACATTAAAACCAATAACAGCCCAGGAATAACGGCACCCATAAACAGGTCGCCTACAGATACAGGCTTGGGGTTAAATATACCTAAGCTTAGCTGTGCTTGTTGGTAGGCATTAGAGAGTGTGTCACCGAGTAATACCAGAGCGATCGAAGGCGGAATTATCTGCCCCAAGGTACCTGTGGCGCATATAGTACCGGCCGCCAGTTGTGGCGAATAACCGCGCTTGAGCATGGTCGGCAGCGACATTAAGCCCATGGTGACTACAGTGGCGCCAACTATGCCGGTGCTTGCCGCCAGTAGCATACCCACTAAAACCACTGAAATACCCAAACCACCAGGCAGGCGGCCGCACAGAGCCGCCATACTTTCGAGTAGCTCTTCGGCAATTTTCGACTTCTGCAGCATTACCCCCATCAACACAAACAGCGGCACCGCCACTAGCGTGCTGTTGGTCATAATACCGTACAGGCGCTCGCTAAAGGCCATTAACTCAAGAGCGTTGAAGTCGCCGCTGAGTATGCCGCCACTGGCAAATATAAGTGCGGTGCCAGCGAGAGTGATAGCCACTGGATAGCCAAGCATCAGCAATAGGCACACGGCGACAAACATGAATAATGGAATAAACTCAATCATAATTTAGGCTCCTGAGTATCGGTCGATAACATCAATACCAGCAAGTTGCGTAGCGCTTCAGCTAAGCCTTGCAGGGCCAAAGTAAAGCCGCCTAAGGGGATTAGACTTTTTAGTAAAAAAACAGCTGGGATGCCGCCAGGTTCAGCGCTGATTTCAAGAATACGCCACGAACTTGAAACAAAATGCCAGCTAATAAATATCAAAAATACACAGAAAGGAATCAGCAGCACCACGCTACCCAGCGCATCAACCCAGGCACGCCTGTTGCGATTAAAGCGTGAGTAAAAGATATCTACCCGCACCTGCCCGTTGTGCTGCAGAGTGAAACCGGCACAGAGCAAAAATACCGCCGCATGCATATAAGTAACGCTCTCCTGCAGGGCAATGGAGCCTATGCCAAAGCCATAGCGCAGCAGCACAGTGGTAAAGGTGGCCAACATCATGGCTAAAACTAGCCAAGAGATGGCGCAGCCAAGCGCAGAGGTAAAGCGGTTGATCAGCTCGACGAGCTTTTGCATAAAGGTAATCATTTGTTTGTTATCGATTGTTATTATTAATATTCTTAATGAACTGGCCATTATAACGTTATCGAAGCGGATCGGGTCGGGATATGGGGTCTAAGCAAAGATGATTATTGAATGAAGGGTGCTTGAAACAGCCCTACCCCTCGAAGCGATGTGTATCGGACTGTCATACAATTGTCATACTTCGGTCATAGAATTGTCATCAGTCGAATCTAGTATCAACTTCGAACTATTGATACTTACTTACATTCAGATCGGAGAAGATCGTGAAAAAGATTCTTATTACAGCTACTCTCGCCGCTACTACTCTGGCCTCAGCACAATTTGCCAGTGCTGCACGCGATTACATTAGTATTGTTGGCTCTTCTACCGTTTATCCGTTCGCCACCGTTGTGGCTGAGCGCTTCGGTAAAAGTTCGGTCTACAAAACGCCAAAAGTAGAATCGACCGGTTCCGGTGGCGGTTTGAAATTATTTTGTCAGGGCACCAGTATCCAAACTCCCGATATCACCAACGCCTCACGTCGTATTAAGTCGTCGGAATTTGCCTTGTGCGCTAAAAACGGTGTTACCGATATTGTTGAAGTATTGATTGGCTATGACGGTATTGTTCTCGCTAACAGCAATAAAGCTAAGAAGTTATCACTTACTCGCAAGGATTTGTTTTTGGCTTTAGCGGCCAAAGTGCCAAACCCAGACGGGTCTGAGACATTAGTTGAAAACCCTTACCAAACCTGGCAAGACGTCAACCCTACTTTACCTGCGAATAAGATCGAAGTGTTGGGCCCGCCACCCACTTCAGGTACTCGCGATGCCTTTCAGGAATTGGCATTGGAAGGTGGTTGCAAGACTTTTGGTTGGTTAAAGGCCATGAAAAAGCAAGACAAAAAGGCCTATAAAAAAGTATGTCGTACCGTGCGTGAAGATGGCCCTTACATCGAAGCCGGTGAAAACGACAACCTGATCGTACAAAAACTTAACGCCAATAAAAATGCATTGGGTATTTTTGGTTTTAGCTTTCTTGAGCAAAACTCCGATACCGTTCAGGGTTCATTGATTGATGGTCAGGAGCCGACTTTCGATAGCATTGCTGAAGGCGACTACCCTGTGTCACGCCCATTGTACTTTTACGTTAAGAAAGCCCACATCGATGTTGTACCGGGTATAAAAGAGTACTTAGCTGAATTTACTAACGAACGTACCTTTGGTGAAGAAGGTTACTTGGCGGACAAAGGTATGATCCCGCTAGGTGATGATGCGCGCAAACAGGTAGCATCGGATGCGAAAACGCTGAAGAATTTAGCCCTATAAGTTGTCGCTGACAATTAAATAAAACCCAGATAGCTGCAAAAGCTAGCTGGGTTTTATTGCATATCAACCAATAGAATTTTTTGATCAGAGCAATATCAACGACTTGCTTTAATCAAAAATTTTTATGAATTAAAAACGGCTTTAGTTATGAGCATAACAACATTAATAGCGCTGGTACTTGTAGCGATGATCGCCGCCTTTGTGATGGGGCGCGGCCGCTCTAGAGTATTGGCTAATGCCACGGGTCGCGGTGTGCGCAGCCTCAACTCACTGCCGTTTTATTACGGCATGCTTACCGCACTCTGGTGTGGCACCCCAGCATTATTATTATTGATGGGGTGGTTAGCATTTGACGACAGTATAGTGCGAGCGATAATTGTTGATGGTTTACCTTTGGCGCAGCAACAACTCCCCGAAGCACAGTTGAGCTTGTTATTAAGTACTGTTGAGAACATTGCCAGTGGCAGCTATCCCGACAGCAAACAGCTCGTTTATCTACAGAATGCCGCCGAACAACTGCTCGCTTTACGCGCCACCAGCCAGGATTTATTGGCACTGGTATTATTTTGCACGGCCATAATCGGTGCGACCATTGGTTGGTTAAAAGTATCTCCCAAGTATCGAGCTAGAGTAAAAGTGGAAGCCGCTTTTAAATGGGTATTAATGGCCTGCTCAATGATTGCCATTCTTACCACTGTGGGAATTATTCTTTCGGTTATTTTTGAATCGGTTCACTTTTTTAAACAGGTGCCTATAACAGAATTTTTGTTTGGCACTCACTGGAGCCCTCAGGTCGCGATTCGAGCCGATCAAGTAGGCTCATCTGGCGCCTTTGGTGCGGTGCCACTGTTTGTTGGCACCTTGCTTATTTCATTTATTGCCATGTCGGTGGCAATTCCCGTAGGGCTTATGTCGGCGATATATTTATCGGAATACGCCGGGCCAAAATTTAGAACTTGGGTAAAACCCGCGTTAGAGATTCTTGCTGGTATTCCCACGGTGGTATATGGTTTTTTTGCCGTTGTTACCGTCGCGCCCTTTATTAAAGGCAGCTTCGCACCCTTACTTGGCCTAGACGCCTCATCGGAATCGGCATTAGCCGCGGGTTTGGTGATGGGTGTGATGATTATTCCATTCGTGTCATCGCTGTCAGACGATGTAATTAATGCCGTGCCACAAACACTGCGTGACGGCTCGCTGGCCCTAGGTGCCACTCGCTCTGAAACAATTAAATTAGTGGTATTTCCCGCGGCTCTGCCGGGTATTGTGGGTGGTGTACTACTGGCGGTATCCCGTGCTATTGGCGAAACCATGATTGTAGTGATGGCGGCGGGCTTGTCCGCCAACTTAACCATTAATCCAATGGAATCGGTTACTACAGTAACGGTACAAATTGTTACCTTGTTGGTGGGCGATCAAGAATTTGATTCAGCCAAAACCTTATCGGCTTTTGCGCTGGGTCTGATGTTGTTTGTGGTGACCTTGGCGTTGAACTTTTATGCACTTTATGTGGTGAGAAAGTACAGCGAGCAATATGAGTAAAAATAGCATAATTGTTATAGCAAGATAAAAAGTGACTTAATCGCAATTAGCGAAGTATTAAAAATGAAAACTATCGACCTAGTAAACAAAAATTTGGCCAAGCGCTACCGTAAGGAAAAGCTATTTCGCGCTTATGGTTTGGCTTCAATTGGCTTTGGTTTACTGTGCTTGGTATTGCTATTTAGCGATATCATTGGCAAAGGCTACAAAGCCTTTGTGCAGACCAATGTTCAAATTGAAGTAAGCTTTGACGCCGACTATCTAGGTGTTAACGACGTCTTGGATTCTCAGCAGATGGCGTCGGCAAATTTTGATGGGCTACTGAAGAAGTCGCTGCGAGAAAAGTTTGCAGTTAAAAAACGGCGCGATAAAAAGCTAGCCTATGCGCTAATTTCTAGTGACGCGGGTTATCAGTTACACGACTTATTGCTCAATAATCCAGAGTGGCTAGGTAGCACTCAAAAGGTGTGGTTACTGGCTGATGATGACCTGGATACCTATTACAAAAGCATGGATAATGCCGCGGGTGGCTTTATCGGTCGCTTGAAAGAGCAGCAAATTGGCTGGATTAAAAAGCTCTATGCTGACGATGCCCTGCGCACACAGTTTAATACGAATTTCTTCAATTATGGCGATTCAACCGAACCGGAGTTGGCAGGTATTCGCGCTGCTCTAATGGGTTCACTGTTTACGCTGATGGTGACCATGGTGTTGAGTTTTCCTATTGGTGTGGCCGCCGCAATTTACCTAGAAGAATACGCGCCGAGAAATCGCTTTACCGATATTATTGAAGTGAATATTAATAATTTAGCTGCAGTGCCATCAATTATTTTTGGCCTTCTGGGCGCCGCTATCTTTTTGGGCTTTTTTGGTATGCACAGGTCCTTGCCATTGGTGGGCGGTCTGGTGCTAACGCTGATGACCCTACCCACTATTATTATTACCTCGCGTGCAGCGATTAAAGCGGTGCCGCCGTCTATTCGCGAAGCGGCCATGGGTATTGGTGCTTCTAAAATGCAGGTGGTGCTGCACCACGTATTACCACTGGCTATGCCAGGCATGCTTACCGGTGCCATTATTGGCCTAGCGCAGGCGTTGGGTGAAACCGCTCCTCTTCTGTTAATTGGTATGGTCGCCTTTATTGTCGATATTCCAGGTGGTGTTACTGACCCTGCCACCGCTTTGCCCGTGCAAATTTATCTTTGGTCAGATCGGCCCGAGCGATCCTTTGCCGAGCTGACCTCGGCCGCCATTATGGTGTTGTTGGGTGTGCTGATTATTATGAATACTTTGGCTGTATTACTGCGCAAAAAACTAGAGCGCCGCTGGTAAAGATACGTTTTTTCGCAATAGCGGCGTCGGTGCTGTACTCAGTTGGTCACGTACAAAGTGTACGCTCCCGCCCTGTGCGCAGCGCCTCCTTGCTGTTACGAAAAAAATCACTATTTTTATATTCTGTAAGTTTTGACAGATTTAGTTAGAAGAGATTAATTCATGACTGACGAAATAATTTATGACGCCACTGTTGGTAAGCCTTTGTTGGACGATGCGAAAATGTCGATGCGCGGCGTCGATGTGTTTTACGCCGACAAGCAGGCCATTCACTCGGTTGACCTCGATATTGGTAAGAATCAGGTAATCGCCATGATCGGGCCCTCGGGCTGCGGTAAGTCCACATTTTTGCGTAGCTTGAATCGCATGAACGACACTATTGATATCTGCCGAGTTGAGGGCAGTTTAATGCTCGAAGGGCAGGATATTTACGATCCAAAGTTGGATGTAGTGCCGCTGCGCGCACGCGTAGGGATGGTATTTCAAAAGCCAAATCCGTTTCCTAAATCTATTTACGACAACGTCGCCTATGGTCCACGTATTCACGGTTTGGCAGTGCGTAGCACGGAGCTGGATGAAATCGTTGAGAGCAGTTTGCAAAAGGCGGGATTATGGAATGAAGTCAAAGACCGCCTACACGCGCCGGGCACCGGTTTGTCCGGTGGTCAGCAGCAGCGTCTGTGCATCGCTCGCACTATTGCGGTGAGCCCAGAAGTAATTTTGATGGATGAACCTTGTTCAGCGCTAGACCCTATTGCTACGGCCAAGGTGGAAGAGCTGATTGCAGAATTGAGTCAAAACTTTACCATAGCCATTGTGACTCACTCAATGCAGCAGGCGGCACGAGTATCGCAGCGCACGGCTTATTTTCATATGGGGCATTTGGTTGAGGTGAATGACACCGAGAAGGTTTTCACCAACCCCGAACACCCATTAACCGAAGCTTACATAACAGGCCGCTTTGGCTAACAAACGGATCTTCTTCCTGCTGGCGTCGTCGGTGCGGTGCTCGGTTGGTCATGTACTTAGTGTACATTCCCGCCCTGTGCGAAGTACCTCCTAGCCAGCAGGAAAAATCTCTCGCTTATAGTTGGGTGGTAGAGAAATTCAAGTAATACAAAATTAGAGATCGGAGCAAGATATGGACAAGTTACATCTCGATCAGCACATCTCGAAGCAGTTCAATGCCGACCTCGAAGAGTTAAAGACTCAGATGCTGGAAATGGGCGGCGTGGTTGAACAGCAGATTATTGATGCTGTGAAAGCAATCGAGACCGCTGATGGTGCCCTGGCCGAAAAAGTGATGCGGGTTGAGAGCGATGTCGATAATCGCGAGATGAAGCTAGATGAGAGCTGCACCTTGATTCTGGCGCGGCGTCAGCCGGCGGCCTCGGATTTACGCATGGTGCTGGCGGTGGCCAAGACCAATCGCGATCTTGAACGCATGGGTGATGAAGCCCACAAAATTGCCAAGATGGCCATTGCCCTAAATGAACAGGGCGGTGCCCCAAGCGGGTACACTGAACTGCGTCATATCGGCAGTGGTGTGCAGAAGATGGTGAATCTGGCGCTTGACGCTTTTGCTCGTTTTGATGTTGAAGCCGCCTTACAGGTGGTGCAGGAAGATAAGAATGTCGATCGCGAGTACGAGAGTGCCATGCGCGAAATGATCACCCATATGATGGAAGATTCGCGCTCCATCAAGCGGGTGATGAATGTTATTTGGGCACTGCGAGCACTGGAGCGTATTGGTGATCATGCTCGAAATATTGCTGAGCACATTATCTACCTAGTAAAGGGTTTGGATGTTCGTCATGTGTCGGCATCTGAGGTAGAAAAGCAGCTGCATGGTAGTTAGGCCGCTGCTGCCTTGAGTCGAATTAGAGTACTTTGCGATGCAAAGAACTCGCTCAGTGAAATATCAGATTATGATTTCGAGCAAAAATACGCCTACTGCATAGATAACAGACCCAGCGCACCGAACAAGGCTCTTGCTTGTAAAAATTTGCGTAGAGAATGTGAGAACTAAGTAATAGTACTTTTTCTTCACGCGTATTGATTGGGCGCTCGATATATAAAAAAGCCAGTACCCCAGGGTACTGGCTTTTTTATGGCTATACACTACAGTTGGTTCAATCGTGCCTGCGCTTTTTGGCCCAGTTTACCGCCCCCCTGTGCTGTGCGAGTTAAGTAAGTTTTGGCGGTATAGCGGTCGCCACGAGCGAGTGCTAGATCACCAATATAGTAGCTGGCAGCCTGGGTTGGCAGTAGCTTGTAGCTGGCAATAAGGTCTTGCTCGGCCTGGCGGTTCTTTTTTAATTCACGCCCCAGTAAGCCACGATAGAGCAGCGGGCTGAAATACTCGGGGTTAGCCGCCACCGCCCTATTAAAGGCCTTAAAGGCTTCATTGTTTTTGTCTTGCTGCGCCAATACTATGCCCTTTAATTGCCAAAATAGAGTTTCTTTCGACTGAATTTTTATCGCCCTATTGGCCTTGTTTAAGGCCAGTCTGTAGTTCTTGTCTTTTAAGGCTTTACTGCCCTCTTGATAGGCTTGGTAAGCGGGTTGGTCCTTTTTTAACTGGCCGATGGCGCGCTGAAACTGCGCTTTATTGCGCGCACCACTAGGCATGGAGGCTGCCATTGTTTGGTTGGCTACTACGCGCGCTTGCGACGGTGGGTGGCTGGCGAAGAAGGCATCCAAGCTTGAGCTCTGGCGTGCTTCGGACATTTTTACGAACACTTTTTGCAGCTCTACTGCGCCTT
>CAWVSV010000028.1:0-27095 GCA_963933095.1 uncultured Cellvibrionales bacterium | reverse complement strand
TGGCGGCTCTGTTATTACTAACCTGCAGCGCTCATATCACCTTTAGCCGCTACTACTTTCACTGCAAGAAAAACATGCCTAGCTGGAATCGCTATTTAATGGCTTTAGGTATAACAGGTCTGATCTTAGTGCCTTTAATGCGGATTGACTCCATTAGAACAGGTTTGCTCTGCGCGTTCGGCCTCGCCACATTCATCAGCACCTTTGTGCTGGCGATCTACACCAGTAGCCGCGGTTTTGGTCGCTCGCGCAGCTACATTCTCACGCGCTTCTGCGCCACCCCCATTGTCTTAATGCTGATAGCTATGGTCACAGGAGTTATCGCCGCCGACAAAACCATTTTTAGTGCCGCACTACTGGCGCTGCTACTCGACGGCGCCAGCACCACCTATACCTTGGTGCAGCGCCAGATTAGGCATATGCATGAGCGACTGTTAACCCACTACAATCTCAGTGTCGAGCGAGCGCAAAAACGCCAGCAAGGCAATAGCCTGCGTCAAATTAGCCATGATATTCGCACCCCCATTAGTGGTGTTTTAGGTATGTCTGAACTGTTGTTGGAAACGTCACTAAACCGCAACCAACGCGATCAGGTGCAGATCATTCACCGCACCGGCGAATCGCTGTTACGCTGGCTCAACGGCGTCTCCGACTGGGCCGCCCTGCAAGCCGGGCGGCTAAAATTTAAAAATATTCCGTTCGACTTTGTCGCGGTCATCCGCGACTGCACCGATGCCTTGAAGGAGGTCGCCAACGCGCGTCAAGTCAATATTCAAACGGTACTCGATCAGCGACTGCCAAAACTGGTTAAAGGCGATCCAGAGCGTTTACAACAGGTGTTACGTGGTTTGTTCGATTTCGCACTCTACTACTCAGAGCAGGGCCAACTGAATTTTTGCGCGACTTTAACCGGTGAAAAAAATCGCTGGCTACTGGAATTAACCGACACCCATAGCGGGCTGCGCCCAGAGGATTTAAAAGGCCTTGACAGTGTTTTTGACGAACAAAACCCGAGCGATCTGAGTCCTGTGGAGATGAGTGTTCACCAGCGCAACTGGAGCTTGGCTGCGCGTCTGTGCGAGATGATGCAGGGCAGCCTAAATGTCAGTTTCGACCCCGCGACCAACATGGACACCGTACGCTATCGCTGTGAACTACTGCTACCACGCCATACGCTGCTGTCACATTCCGAAGCCAAGTATGATGAACTGCTCAAAGGTAAACGCCTACTCGTTATCGACGACAGCCACTCTAGCCGCAAAATTGTCGCCAAGCGTGCCGAGCAATGGCAGATGCGTGTAACCACTGCCCCTAACGGCGAAGAAGCGCTGGCAATGATGCGCACTGTAGTGGGACTGGGTGGTCACTTTGACTTAATCATTCTTGATTACGATTTGCGGGGTCTGAATGGGTTAGAGTTAGCCGAGGCGATATCCCGCGACCTAACACTTGGCAATCCAGCGATCATTATGCTTTCCGGTGCCAGCACCGCCCCCAACAGTGACACCGCCGCCGCCTCGGGCATACGCCGAGTACTGTCAAAACCTATTAGCACTCAGTCGTTAAAAATCACTCTGGCCGAAGAATTAACTGTTAACAATGTTCGTCCCAGAACATGTACTCCAACCCCACTTGGAACTTCCGCATCAAAGGAATGAAAACACTCTTGCTAAAGCCTGTTTAACGAGCTTGGCCGCCTTCTTCGCCATCATCAGCGAAATAACACAGATACTGAGATTGATTTCTGCCTCGTTATGACAGAAACATAAAACGGCAGGGGCTGGACAACTTAGTTCGCCAACACAGTTCTTTCCTCTGCCCAATGTCGCAGCTCGGCTACCTTCTCTGCCATCACTACCGATAAAGGGCTATTGTGATTGATTTCATTGAGAATATGGGCATCAGCGAGCGTATCTTGAGTGGCCGCGGCGGTATAAATAGCCGCTACTATCGCCTGCTCTATCTCAACACCGGAGAAGCCATCGCTGGCATGAACCAAATCGATAAAATCAAAGCCCAAGGCACTAATCGAGCGTTTATTGAGGTGAATATTAAAAATTTCTCGCCATGCATCGGCGTCCGGCAAATCGACAAAAAAATCTCATCCAGCCGTCCCTTGCGCACCAACTCCGGAGGCAAGCCGGTAATGTCGTTGCTGGTACAGACCATAAACACTTTACTTTTGCGCTCAGCCATTCAGGTTAACAGCGTGCCCAACACTCGCTTAGAAGTGCCACTTTCACCACTGTCTTGGGCCATGCCCTTCTCGATCTCATCCAGCCACAACACGCAGGGCGACATAGTATCGGCCAATGTCAGCGCCTCGCGTAAATTGCGTTCTGTCTCGCCAAAAACTTGTTGTAGAGCGCCCCAAAGTCGAGCCGTAACAGTGGCACCCCCCAAAGACCGGCTACCGCCTTGGCCGCTAGGTTCTTGCCTGCGCCCTGCACGCCTAGCAGCATTATCCCTTTGGGCCGATCTATAGCTGGCCCATTTACGGCACTGTTGTTAGCACTAATAAAGCTTTCTCGGCGCTGCTACAGCCAGCGTTTGAGATTATTAAGACCACCGACATGGCCAAACTCTTCGGTATTGAACTCAAAGCTCATTACCCCCTCCATATCCATCAACTCGAATTTGGCCTTATTAATGTCGGGCAAGTCGTCGTCGGTAATGGCGCCATCGTCAATAATGGCACCGCGGACCAAACGCCGAACATCGCCTGCGGGCAGCCCTTGCAGATTGGCCACTATTTTTTTCAAAATAATATTGTCGGTCTTTACCCTGCAACCCCCGTGTTGGCTCGACCAAGTCTTGGCCTCTTCGCGCACGATCGACATGATTTTCTCGTCGCTCGGCAGAGACAAACGAAAAAAGTGGCTATAACGGCTGAGCTCTGGCCGCAGGGTAAATTTATGGCTGAGAAATATCAGCGTGTGTGGCACCGAGTGGTAATTCAGAGCCATATCTTTGATCAAGCGGACTATACGTGGGGCATTCTCGGAGTGCGGAGCCTCAAAGTAGGGATGAAAGTCGCAGAGTACAAACACGCCAGGCTCACTCATCTCCTTAATGTGCTCAAGCACTGCTTGCGGATCATCGTGTTCCGAACTGAACGCAATGGAGGGCCCGAAGCTCTGCCGAGACAGGCCATCAGTACAGGACCAACGATAAATATTCTTGTGCCTTTTCGTCGCTACGCACATCAACATATCAAGCGCACGCTTCTCCTCAAAAGTTTCTATCACCACCAGAGGCACTCTGGAGTCGAGTATTAAACTGAGATCGCGTACATCCTGCATATTAAGCGTTCTAATAAGTTGATAAATATTTAAACCAGTTCGCCCATTACTAGGCATTCTGGCAATCAACACTGAACACACAGCGAGAACTCAGTTAATATAGAGATATCTAACATAGAGTATTCCTTTATGAGTTATTTACGCCTTTCTCCCCTAGACAAGCTATTAATACAAGCTGACAAAGCTCTGCGTACCTTGGCGCCCGGCGCGCCCTGCTGCGAGAGACCGACACCGGCAAAAAACCTCAATGAGGGCAATCTAAGCAATGGCGAGGCCAAGCATGCAGCGGCATTGATGCGTGTTAATCATGCCGGAGAAGTCTGCGCTCAAGCCCTATATCAAGGTCAGGCTCTAACCGCCAAACTGCCCCATATACGTCGAGAAATGGAGCATGCAGCCGCTGAAGAAATTGACCACCTAGCGTGGTGTGACCAGCGCATAGAGGATTTAGGCGGTCATACCAGTGTCTTAAACCCAATCTGGTATGGTATGTCATTTGGCTTGGGTGCAGTGGCGGGCCTTATCGGTGATAGAGTAAGTCTCGGTTTTGTCGCCGCTATTGAAGATCAGGTCTGTGAACACCTTGAAGAACATTTACTAGAACTGCCCGAGCAGGACAGCAAGAGCCGCGCCGTGGTAGAGCAAATGCTAATCGATGAGGCTCAGCACTCAAACATGGCCATAGCCGCAGGTGGTATAGCGTTCCCCAAACCCATTAAGGCCGGAATGAGTTTGGTCTCAAAAGCGATGACGAAGAGTAGTTATTACCTCTAATAATATAAGGGTATTACTAAAACCAAAAAGCCAGAGCTCGTGCTCTGGCTTTTTTTATGCTAAGTCACTCAGCGATGTATTAACTCGCTTCGCGCACTTCATGCGAATGACTCAACTCAACACCAGCCGCTTCGAGCATGATGGAGGCGGAGCAGAACTTTTCAGCCGACATAGTCACGGCCTTTTCAACCTGTTTCTCTTTCAGGGCACGACCGGTAATCACAAATTTCATAGCAATTTTAGTGAACGGTGAAGGCACGCCCTCGGCGCGTTCGGCCGACAGTTCGACCCAGCAGTCACTCACTTGCTGACGGCTTTTCTCAAGAATACTCATTACATCGAAACTGGCACAACCACCAAGCCCAAGCAGAATCATCTCCATTGGACGCACACCTAAATTACGACCGCCATGATCTGGTGGGCCATCCATTACCACAGTGTGACCGGAGCCGCTCTCGCCAAGAAACATACGACCATCAACCCACTTCACTTTCGCTAACATTGTCATCATTCGCTCCGGAACTGACTATAAGAGTTGAACACTAGAGGGCATTCAATGATGGTTAGAATAACAAAATCCATGCTACCGCGCATCGGCACAAGCGGCGCGCTTTCATGATAATGGTGTTTTCCGGTTATAAAGCCGAGAGTAAAGTATATTACTGGGTCACAAAGTGTATTTCGTGCCACTTTAGCCCCTAGTACCCAAGGGGTTTTAGCCGCATAATCGAATGACATAATAAAAGTTCGGTCTAGGCCGAGGAGACAACTCTTGGTTTCAGTATCACTCACTCCCCATATTAAAAACGTCGACGACTTTCTTTCACACTGTCATCGCCGTCGCTATCCCGCTAAAAGCACCATCATTTATGCTGGCGATAAAAGCGACTCTCTCTACTATATCGTCAAGGGCTCGGTCACTGTATTAATCGAAGATAACGAAGGCAGAGAGATGATTGTCGCCTACCTCAACGATGGCGACTTTTTTGGTGAGATAGGTTTGTTCGACGATAAAGATTCTCGCAGTGCTTGGATTCGAGCCAAAACTGAATGTGAGGTCGCTGAAATCAGTTACACCAAATTTCAGGAAGTAGCCGAGCAGCATCCTGAATTTATGTTTGCCCTGAGTACTCAGATGGCGAAACGCCTGCGCAATACCACGCGCAAAGTGGGGGACTTAGCGTTTCTCGATGTTACCGGTCGCGTCGCCCGCACCCTGCTCGATTTAACCAAAGAGCCGGATGCTATGACTCACCCCGACGGTATGCAAATTAAAATCACTCGTCAGGAAATCGGCCGCATTGTCGGCTGCTCACGTGAAATGGTTGGGCGGGTACTCAAGACACTAGAAGAACAGGGTTTGGTATCGGTAAAAGGTAAAACCATGGTGGTATTTGGTACTCGCTAGACGCTAGACAGTATATTAAAAAGAGTCGGCAATGCCGGCTCTTTTTAAATTCAAAGGGATCAAAAATGAGCGTTGATATATTACTGGCCGAAGCAGGGCTGTACTTTACTCAAGGTAAGTTCGAACAGGCTGAGGGCGCGTTTGAAAAAGTATTAGCACTGCAACCACTGCACCCTGTCGCCAGCTCAGGGTTATTCAACACGCTCTGGTCCATGGATACTGACGTATCAAAATTGACCGCTCAAACAGTGATCGAGTACTTTCTGGACAACGCCAACCGCGATGATAGCGAAGTAAAACCGGTGGCCATCAGCTTCATTAAGATTAAAATTGGCTTGCTACAAAAAGATGCATGGCTATTGCAAAAATAAAGCGACTATTTCGCCTTAGTTAGCTGTCAAAAAAACAATTCGGCCAGTTTATCGCCAGGCTGCTCACAGCGCATAAAAGTTTCGCCAACTAAAAAGGCATTCACTTGATGCTCACGCATCAGCTGTACATCGGCAGGCAAAGCAATCGCGCTTTCGGTCACTACTATGCGCTCGCTGGAATCTTCAGCAATACGTGGCAACAAGTCGATAGTATTTTGCAGTGACACCTCAAAGGTATGTAAATTGCGGTTGTTAATACCAATCAATTTATTCGGCAGATCCATTGCAACGTCCAACTCACGTGCATCATGAACCTCTACCAACACATCCATACCCAATTCCAGCGCTTGCTGATTGAGATCAGTTAACTGAGTTTTGTTCAAAGCTGCGACAATAAGTAGTACACAGTCTGCACCAATACTACGCGCCTCGGTAATCTGGTACTCATCGACCAAAAAATCTTTGCGAATAACTGGCATTGAGCAAGCTGCACGCGCCTGTAATAGATAGTCTTCATGGCCTTGGAAAAAATCGGCGTCGGTCAGCACCGACAAACACGCCGCGCCGCCCTGCTGATAGCTTTTGGCAATGTCAGCGGGAATGAAATTCTCACGAATCACGCCTTTGCTGGGCGACGCTTTTTTTGCTTCAGCAATTACCGCGGACAGGCCCGCGTCTAATTTTGCCTGCATAGCCGCAACAAAACCGCGTGGGTTTTGGCTGCCGTCTAATCCCTGAATACGGGCATTAAGCGCAGCCAAACTATCGCGACCTGAACGTATGGCAATTTCTTGGTGTTTGCGAGCAATAATTTTTTTCAATACTGTAGGAGTGTCGGTCATGGTATTTTCTCAATTAAGCGCTGACTTTCAGACAGTCGGTAAAGGCCACTAATTCTTGCAACTTGCCTCCGGCAAGGCCGGATCCAATAGCATCTTTAGCCAATTCAACACCTTCGGCTAAAGAGTCAGCCACACCGGATACATAAATAGCCGCGCCGGCATTTAGGGCAATAATATCAGCGGCTTTGTCGCCCTCGGGTGTTTTGCGTTTACCCAGAGCATCTTTGATCAGGGCCAGAGACTCGGCCGCCGAGTCGACGCCTAAACCGTCAAGATCGCGCGCGTCTATATTAAAATCACTGGCGTTAATTCGGTACTCACGCACCTCGCCATCTTTTAGTTCCGCTACCTGCGTATCTCCGTGCAGACTGATCTCGTCGAGACCATCGAGTGCATGCACCACCATCACATGCTCACTGCCGAGTCGGCCGAGCACCTCAGCCATGGGCACGCATAAGTCGGCACTAAACACACCAATGACTTGGCGTTTAACGCCGGCGGGATTGGTCATAGGGCCCAACAAATTAAAAATGGTGCGTTGGCCTAATTGGCGGCGTGGCCCTATGGCGTGTTTCATGGCGCTGTGATGCGCAGGAGCAAACATAAAACCGACGCCAATTTCATCGACACAACGAGCCACTTGTTCTGGGCTAATATCTAAGCTTATCCCTGCGGCTTCTAACACGTCGGCACTGCCGGTAGAGCTGGAAACCGAGCGATTACCGTGCTTTGCAACGCGGCCACCGGCGGCAGCCACGACAAAAGCGGAAGCCGTAGAAACATTAAACAAATTGGCACCATCACCGCCTGTACCACAGGTATCGACTAGATGCTCTTGGTTGATTTCAACCTTAGATGCCAACTCACGCATCACCGAAGCCGCTCCGGTAATCTCATCGATGGTCTCGCCTTTGATACGCAGCGCAATAAGAAAACCACCAATTTGCGCAGGCGTCGCCTCACCCGTCATCACCTGACGCATCACCGCTATCATCTCGTCGGTGGATAAGTTCTGGCCATCAATCAGCGCACCTACGGCTTGTTGAATATTCATATAAATGTCTCCATTATTTGCGGCACATGGATGTGGCGCCATTGGCAGTGGCCAATGTAAGTACTAAAAAAAACCAGCAAAATCGAATCTTGCACCCGCTTTTTAGTGCAGTGTTTAAAAATTTTAGGGACAAATTTTTAAACACTGGGCAAATCAGCGTTCAACAAAGTTACGCAGTAAATCATGGCCATGTTCAGACAAAATAGACTCTGGGTGAAATTGAACGCCTTCAACATCCAAAGTTTTATGGCGCACACCCATAATTTCTTCTATCTCACCGTGTTCAGTTTCCGTCCACGCGGTAATTTCCAAACAATCGGGCAAAGTATTTTTATCGATTACCAGCGAGTGGTAGCGAGTGGCATTAAATGGATTTGTCAGGTTGCAAAATACACCGGTTTTTTTATGGTGCATAGCTGACACTTTACCGTGCATCACTTTGCCCGCGCGAACAATATTGCCACCAAATGCCTGACCGATACTCTGGTGGCCGAGGCAAATCCCTAGCAGCGGAATTTTACCGGCAAATTTCTCGATCACCGCCAGCGATATACCGGCTTCATTAGGTGTGCAGGGCCCGGGAGAAATCACGATCTTATCCGGCGCCAACGCTTCGATTTCAGCCAAAGTGATTTCATCGTTACGATGCACTTCAATCTCGGCACCAATCTCACCTAAGTACTGCACAATGTTATAAGTAAACGAGTCATAATTATCAATCATCAAAATCATTGTTTGTGATCCTTAAAAGCTTGGTTTTTTTGCTCTGGGCGGTGTCAGCCCCGCGCTTGGTCAGTCATGTACTTCTCGTACACTCCGTCTCTGTGCGCGATGCTTTCTTGCCCAGAACAAAAAATCCTATGCTTTATCTACTGGAATTCTTTAAAGCCCAGTAACTGTTTAATTTTTATACCACCACACTCGAGAAATAGTGATTTCTTTGTGAGTCCGAGGCGGCACCGCGCGCAGGGAGGGAGCGTACACGTAGCACGTGACCGACCGAGCACGGAGCCCTCGCAAAAAAAGCGCATTTCCGCACCTATAAAACCATTTCTACGGCTCGGAATACGGCACGAGCCTTATTCATTGTTTCTTTCCACTCTAAATCAGGTACCGAATCGGCCACCACACCCGCACCCGCCTGAATATATAACTGACCATCTTTAATAACAGCGGTGCGAATAGCGATAGCGGTGTCCATATTGCCATTCCAGGACAGATAACCGACAGCGCCACCGTATACACCGCGCTTAACATTTTCCATTTCGTCGATAATTTCCATGGCGCGTATTTTGGGCGCACCAGAAAGAGTGCCCGCCGGCAGTGCCGCGCGCAGAACGTCCATAGCGCCGAGACCATCTTTTAACTGCCCGGTGACATTGGAAGTAATATGCATCACATGCGAGTAGCGCTCGACCACCATTTTATCAGTGAGTTGAACGGTACCAATTTTAGACACTCGACCAGCATCGTTGCGTCCCAAATCAATAAGCATTAAATGTTCGGCAATTTCTTTCGGGTCGGCAACCAGTTCTTTCTCTAGCGCTAGGTCTTCTTCCGGAGTGTGCCCGCGACGGCGAGTTCCGGCAATCGGCCGCACAGTGACTTCACCATCTTCTAATCGTGCCAAGATTTCTGGACTTGCCCCCACCACATGGTGGTCGCCAAGATCGAGATAATACATATAGGGCGAAGGATTCAAATTTCGCAAAGCGCGGTATAAGTTGATCGACTCGGCGGCAAATGGAATCGATAAACGCTGCGAGATCACCACCTGCATGGTATCGCCCGACAAAATATAGTCTTTAATTTTGTTTACGGCACCGTGAAAATTTTGCTCACCAAAGCTGGAGCTAAACTGACTTTCCATTTCGCCACTAGCGTTCAACGATAACGGTGGCAACACAGGCTGTGAGCTGTTTAAATCTGCCTCTAGTTGATCAAGTCTAGCCACAGCTTTATCGAAAGCGTTTTCTATACTGCCGCAAGAGTCGGGATTAGCATGTACGACCAGAATCAATTTACCGCCGAGATTATCGAACACCAGCACTTCATCGGACACCATCAAGAAGATGTCCGGCGTGCCGATGTTATCCTCGGGCTCAGAGTCTCGCAGTTGCGGTTCGACATAGCGCACGCAGTCATAGCCAAAGTAACCGACTAAGCCGCCATTAAAACGCGGCAACCCTTCAAGCTCTGGTGCACGATAGCGGTTTTTAAACTCTTCAACAAAGGCTAGTGGGTCTTCACACTGGTGCTCCTCAACCACCTCGCCGTCGCGCTCAACTACTACATAATTACCGTAGGCTTTCATCAAGGTGCGCGCCGGCAAACCAATAATCGAGTAGCGGCCCCACTTTTCGCCGCCTTGCACCGACTCAAACAAGTAGGAGTAAGGGCCGCGAGCCAACTTTAAATAGCTCGATACCGGCGTGTCGAGATCGGCCAATACTTCACGCACAACTGGAATACGGTTATAACCCTGGCGGGCCAAATCAGAGAACTGCTGAAGATTC
Source organism: uncultured Cellvibrionales bacterium (assembly GCA_963933095.1). Classification (GTDB taxonomy): domain Bacteria; phylum Pseudomonadota; class Gammaproteobacteria; order Pseudomonadales; family Cellvibrionaceae; genus UBA1124. Next base: position 16,828 of record CAWVSV010000028.1, on the reverse strand, counting down.
ATGGGATCGCTCTTATAGAGGGTGCGATATTTCGCTTATTATCAACATAATGCCTGCTACCGTTAATCATAGTGATTACGGCAACGATTTATAGAGGGCAGGTGCTTTTATGAATAAAAAAACCGCCCCAGTAGGAATTTAGCGACGCCATCGCCCTAAGCGAGAGGTACTTTGATCGAAGGGGTAAAATCTCACGGTCTAACTCCAATATATATGGCCTCAGTCTACCTAGTTATTGAGTGGATATACAGGCTGGCTTAACTCGTATATTTAACACTGGAGCAAAGCAGCCGCAACAGACGAAGTTGCTAATTTTACTCGATGCCACGCTAACACCATTAGCGCTAAAACCTTGTTACTTCATACTAATTTAGCTGGTGGCCAACTTACTGTTACTTTCCCTCCAGTTCTACCCGCATAGCGGCAATAGCGGCAGCGTAATCGGGTTTGGAAAAGATAGCGGAACCGGCCACAAAAGTATCGGCGCCGGCAGCGGCGATGGCGCCAATATTATCGGCGGTCACGCCACCGTCAACTTCAAGACGGATATCCTTACCGCTGGCATCGATCAAAGCGCGCGCATCGCGCAACTTATCAAGGGTATAGGGAATAAATTTTTGCCCGCCAAAACCCGGATTCACCGACATTAATAACAACATGTCGAGCTTATCGAGCACATACTTCACATCATCAAAGCTAGTGGCAGGGTTAAGAACTAGACCCGGTTTACAGCCGTAGTCTCGAATCAGCTCTATCGAACGATCGATATGGCGACTGGCACCGGGGTGAAAGGTAATATAAGTAGCACCTGCCTCGGCAAACTTGACGATTAGGTCGTCCACTGGTTCCACCATCAGATGCACATCAATAGGCGCGCTAATACCATAGCTGCGCAGAGCCTTGCAGACCATCGGCCCAACCGACAGGTTCGGCACATAATGATTATCCATCACATCAAAATGCACTATGTCGGCGCCAGCCGCCAATACCGCATCGACATCTTCGCCTAAGCGGGCAAAGTCAGCGGCTAATATCGAGGGTGCAATTTTAAAATCAGACATAAAGATCAATCCATATTGAGGCGACTGTAATTACCACATGATAAAACAATTTAGCTAACAGCTAGTTGCTTTTTTCTGCTTTTGGCAGTGTTGATTAATTTTAAACCATAGCCTAAAGACACCCCAATGGACCGAATAGCTGAAGCATTTAAGCACCACCCTCATCGCCTAAAGCTAGACCAAAGTGTTAGCGGCATTTCCCTCTGAGAAGTTAACCATCGCCACACAGTTAAAATAAAACTGCGGCAGCTAAAAACTCGACCTTGGCCACTTTCAGCCTTGTTCATCGGCAAACAGAATAACTACCCTTATCTATCAAATACAAACATGGTCGCAAAACATATCGGCCTGATTGCGAACAGTCAGGCCTGACAAGCTCCTATACTTAGCTGCAACTCTGCCAACCGCTCAGGCGTACCAATATCACGCCATTCACCACAATACAATTCGGCCGTTAACGCACGCTGAGCCAACGCCCAGTCGAAGACTTCTTTTAAAGCGAATACTTCACGCTTTTTAGGGTAAGTCGCTATTAACTCGGGCCGCATAACGCTGATGCCGGCAAAGGTAACACCCACAGTTGAGCCAGCACAACGCAGCAAGAAACCCTGCGCATCTATTTGAAAATCTCCGCGCACCTTAAATTCTGGATTTGGCACCATTAACAAATGCCCCAATTGGTCGGGCTTTAGTGGCAGCTGACACAAGTCGCGCAAAGCAAATTCACACCAGACATCACTGTTGACCAATAAAAAAGGCTCAGTGCCCAGCAGCGCCAGTGCACGATTAATAGCGCCAGCAGTTTCCAGTGGTATAGATTCCTCTGAATAGCTAATGGCAACGCCATAGCGGCTACCATCACCGAGATGGACACGAATTTTCTCGGCTAAGTAAGAAACGTTAATCACTACTTCAGTAATGCCCGCCGCCACCAAACGCTCTATTTGATATTCAATAAGCGTTGCCCCCGCCACTGGCAACAATGGCTTGGGCAAGCTGTCGGTCAGTGGACGCATGCGCTTACCGAGGCCAGCGGCGAGGATCATCGCCTTCATGTTAATCTCTGACCGGCAACACGATAATCTTGATACCAAGGTTGGGACTCTATACGCGGCAATAATTTTGCTTTAAACCAAACCCCAAATTCACGCAACTCGGTGTTTGCGTCAGAATTCGCATCAAGCACTTCAAGCACATAACGCATCACCAGTGGTAAATCTTGCAGATAAGCATTCTTGCCATCGCGCAAGGTCAAGCGAGCGAAGATTCCCAGCACTTTAATATGACGCTGCAACCCCATCAAATCGAACCAGCACAAAAATTCGGTTTCAGAAACCGGCGACAAAATACCTACCTCAACGGCCATATTGGCGTAGGCCAGCGCCCAGCGTTTTACATCTTCCTGCGGCCAGCGAATATAGCAGTCGCGCAACAGTGAGACTAAATCGTAAGTAACAGGGCCGATTAAAGCGCCCTGAAAATCTACCACTCCCGGCGCTCCACCCTCGGTAACCAGTAAATTTCGCGAGTGGTAGTCCCTATGTACCAACACTTGCGGCTGCGCGCAAGCCGAGTCTTGTAAGCACCCAAAGGCAGCCGTCAGCATATTCTGCTCCGCGTCAGACAGCGAGTAGCCAAGCAGTTCTTGCACAAACCAGTCGCCAAATATATTCAGTTCCAGACGTAAAAAATCTCGATCATAATTAGCCACCAGCGCTGGCGGTTGCTGACACTGCTGCAAGCGCAATAAGGTCATTAAGCTCTCGCCATAGAGCAACTCAACCGAGTCTTTATTCAGTGCACGCTGCAGTAATTCATCACCAAAATCCTCAACTAGCAAGAAACCACGGTCCATATCGGCGGCAATAATTTCGGGGGTATGCACGCCGTTCTCGCGCAGATATTCACCCAGCGCAACAAACGCCTGGCTATCTTCTTTCTGCGGCGGGGCATCTACTGCTAACATCCGAGGAGACGCCTCCTTAAATTTGGCCCCTAAACGGAAATAGCGCCGACAACCCGCGTCACCCGCCAACGGCAGCAATTTGAGCAGCCCAGAATAAGTCCACTGGTGGGCAATTAATTGCTCGCCAACCCAGTCGATAAAGCCATCTCTAGACTCTGACATATTGCACAACCTTATAATCGTTTTTTCTGATTTTAACCCAATTGCTAAGTTGGTAAAGCTATTGCTGTAAAAAAGAGGCTAGCCTCGGCCAGTAAGTCTGGCTAACTCGACCTCAGCCCAGTAGAATCGCTGCTTTTGTTTTAATGCTGTAGGCCAAGAACGGATGCTCAACAACACCCACCCTGTCAAACGCGCAATCAGCCGTCATATTCGCGCTCGCAATACAATCGCAGCCGTTAATACCAGCTTGCTTATCTCACTGGGAATAGCCAGCGGCAGCGCTTTAGCGCAGACCGATTTACAAGTTGACCGCCGTTTGGCAGAGCGACCCATGCATTACGGCTGGGAATGTCAGCCACTGGGTGAAGGCTGGGACTGCCATGAAAAACTTTTGCCCGGTGCCGTTGGCAACCGCCCAATTATTGCCGGTACCGTCGCGGCCGCCCAACCTCAACAGCATCGCTTAGACTGGGTATCAAAAGAGTTCCTCAGCGAAGAGCAGCGCCAACAACTCGATACCAACTGCTGCGGTGCTTACATAGAACCTACGCGCGATTACGAAGACGCCGACCTGACGCCAGAAGATGCGCCCATGCGCGCCACGGCCGACAAGTCGGAATATTTAAGCGAGACGGAAGCAGTATTAGAAGGCGACGTTGCTATTACCCAAGGCTATCGTCAATTACACGCCGACAGCATTAGTCTCAACCAAAGTACTGACCAAGCAAGCTTAGAGGGCAGCGTTACTATCCGTGAGCCAGGCCTGCTGCTGAGCGGTGAGCGCGGCGACATTGATATGGCTGCCAATAATAGCAATTTGGACAGCGCTGAATTTGTTCTGCATCAAGCGCATATCCGCGGCAGCGCTGAAAAAATTGAAAAGCTCGGCGACAATATTGTCCTGCTTACTGACGGCGGCATTACTAGCTGCGAACCCGAAAGCAATACTTGGTTTTTAAAAGCCTCTGAGATTGAGTTGGACCAAGAAGCTGCTCAGGGTACCGCCAAGCACGTGCGCCTGAAGGTAAAAGACATACCTGTGTTTTACTTTCCTTACATGACCTTTCCGATTGGGGATGCGCGCAAAAGCGGTTTTCTCTATCCGGCTCTAGCCATTAGCGACAAAAATGGCTTCGAAGTGGCCGCACCTTACTACTTCAACCTAGCGCCTAATTATGACGCCACATTAACACCACGCTATCTAAGCGAGCGCGGTTTAGTGACCGAACTAGAAACACGTCATCTGTCAAAGCACTTTACCACCACGGTTTCTGGCTCCTATCTCAGTAATGATAACGGTGGCGCCGTTAATGATGGCGACCAACAGCTAATTGACGAGGGTTTAATTACCGAAACTCAAGCAACCCCCTATGAAGATCAAGATCGCTGGCTGATTGACGTCGATCAGCGCGGTGGTATAGGCGAGCGCTGGCGCACCGACATTGATTACACCGAAGTCAGCGACAAAGACTTTTTCCGCGATTTGGACACCCAGAGCATTGAAGTCAACAGCCAAACATACCTACTGCAGCGTGGCATGGCAGGCTATAGCTTCAATAACTGGACTACCAGTATTCGCGCGGAACAATACCAAACAGTCTCCACGGCAGCTGAGCAATACCGCCTGCTACCGGCGATTGATTTAGATGGGCGATATCGCTTTGGCGATATTGAGGTGAGCTTGCTGAACGAATTTTCCAGCTTCGATCACAAAGACAAAGATGAAAACATCAACCGTATTACCGGTGATCGCGCTCGTGCAGACTATAAAATCGCCTGGGATAAACGCTGGATTTGGGGCCATTTCAAACCCTCTATCGGCGGCAGCGCACTGCGTTATGAGCTAGATGATCAAAACCTAACAGCGGGCGTAAACAATGCCCCATCGGCGGCGGCCGGCATGGCCAGCCTCGACATGGGGCTGAATTTCGAGCGAGACGGCAGCCTGTTTGGCAACAGCTATTTGCAGACCTTCGAGCCGCGAGTGTTCTCCCTATACCGTGATTACGATGAAGATCAAGCTGAGTTTTACAATCTAACTAAGAACAATTCCGACATAGATTTCGATACCTCGGCCCCCACCTTTAGCTATGGTCAATTGTTTCGCGACAGCCGCTTTGTCGGCGGCGACCGCATCGACGATGCCAACCAGACCTCAGTAGGTCTCACTACCCGCTTTATTAGCGCTGATTCAGGTGCCGAGCGCCTGCGTTTGAGTTTGGGGCAAATTTATTATCACGGCGATCGCAGAGTCACTTTAAACGGAATTTCCGAAACTCAGAGCAGCTCTGAAATAGCCGCCCAAATTTCAGGACAGCTCAGCGACAGCTGGCGCCTTTCTAGTGATGTGCTATTTGACCCCTATACTGACAAGCTCATAGAAAGCAGCTCTCGCTATGACGAGGGCACTAGTGAGATAAGTCGCGGAAGTGTTGCCCTGCGTTACCTTGATGACAACTACCGCATCTTTAATCTCGCCTATCGATTTACCCGTAAAGCGATGGTAGTCGACAGCACCGACAGCAATGACGATGGCGATTCTACCGAGCTGATCGATGGCAATATCGAGCAGCTCGACGCCTCTTTGATACTGCCCATTGCCGGCAACTGGAACCTAATCGGTCGCAGCTTGTATGATATCAATTACGACAGGGAACTTGAGACCTTTGCTGGGTTCGAATATGACAGCTGCTGCTATCGATTCCGCTTGGTGGGTCGCAAGTGGCTAGACAACACTTTGCATACGCAAGTGCCTGATCAAGATCTTGAATACGATCAAGGTATTTTCTTTGAGATTCAGTTCAAGGGCTTGGGTAGCACCAGTAAAGAAGTAAGCAACATTCTCACTGACGGCATTCTCAATTACGACCGCCGAGAACAAGCCTTAAATGGCACCAACAATTTCTAAGTAGATTGCGACCATGATAAATAAAAAGATTACCCGCTTTGTCGGTGTACTAGCACTTTTAAGCGGCAGCGCTCTGTTTACACTAACAAGCCAAGCCGCCACTGTGCCGCTGGACCGCATTGTTGCCGTGGTAGACAATGATGTGGTTCTAGAAAGCGAACTGATGTCCACCGCTCGAGATATTATTAGGCAGTTACGCGCCAGCAAAACACCATTGCCGCCACAGGAAGTGCTGCAGAGCCAAATATTGGAAAAGCTCATTCTCGATCGCCTGCAACTGTCGCGAGCCGAGCGTATCGGCGTGCAACCTAGCGATCAACAAGTCAACGCTACCATCGCACAAGTGCAAAAGCGGCAGGGATTAAACGATTTACAGTTCCAGCAAAAGATGCAACAAGATGGCATGACACTGGCAGATTTACAGCACAAAGTGCGCCAAGAACTGACCATCAAGCAGGTTCAGCAAAGCAATGTCAGCCGCCGTATCCGCATCACGAAACAAGAGGTTATCAACTTCCTCGACTCCACCGAAGGAAAGTTTTGGAACTCTCCCGACTTCCACCTTGGTCACATTTTAATTCCCATGAGCGAAGGTGAAGAGGTCGCCAAAAATAAAGCCAAAAGTTTACAGACTCAGTTAGAAAATGGCGCCGATTTTCGCAAGTTAGCGATTGCCAACTCATCTGGACAATTCGCCCTTCAAGGTGGCGATCTTGGCTGGCGTAAAAATTCTCAGTTACCGGGCTTATTTGCCCAGCAAGCTGCAACCTTGAGTAAAGGCGCCGTTAGCGAGCCTTTTAAAAGCGGTGCGGGTTTTCACCTGCTAAAACTCTATGATCAGCGCGGCGGCGGCGAGCAACTGGTAGAGCAAACACACGTTAGCCACATTCTATTAGAGACTTCGGCGATCATGACCGACGAACAGGCTGTCAGTAAACTGAACAAGGTGCGCCAAAATATACTCTCTGGCGCAGACTTTGCGGATGAAGCCAAAGAAAATTCTGATGATATAGGGTCTATGTTAAAAGGTGGTGATATGGGCTGGAGTACCCCGGGCATGTTTGTACCTGTATTTGAAAAAGTGATGGCTGAAACGGCTATTGGCGAGATCAGCGAACCCTTTAACACTCAGTTTGGTTGGCATATCTTAAAAGTAGTCGATCGCCGCCAAGAAGATATGAGCGAAGATATGATTCGTAATCAGGCTCGCAATCTTTTACAAAGCCGCCGTTATCAAGAAGAACTACAAAGCTGGTTGCAAGAGATTCGCGCCAGTGCCTATGTCGAAGTAAAGCTGTAATTTATGCAATTATAAGGCAATAGAGTATTTAACTTAAATACTCTATTTATTTACTACAATCATGTGGCTCGGTGTTGTTTATCCCAGCCACCGATAGAAATGGTCGCCATGATAAATACCCCGCTTCGTATTGCCTTCACCCCTGGCGAACCCGCCGGTATCGGGCCAGACCTTGCTATTCAATTAGCTCAACTTTCACATGCACACGAAATTGTTGTCTTTACCGACCCAGATCTACTGCGCCTGCGCGCAGAACAACTGCAATTGCCGCTGACCCTGCGTCAGGTCGATTGGCAGGGCCCGACCCAGGTGAGCTCTGCCGGCGAAATGGTCTACAGCCCTATAGCACTTAAAACACTCTCTGTTGCTGGCCAAATTAATAGCGATAACGGCGGCTATGTCCTCGACACGCTCGACGCCGCTTTAAAAGCTTGCTGTGAGAAACGCTGCGCAGCGCTGGTAACAGGCCCTGTGCAAAAAAGCGCCATCAATGATTTTATTCAGGCCGGCTCAGCTTCACAGAAAAATAATATGCCCCTATTTAGTGGCCATACCGAATATTTAGCCGAGCATACTGGCACTCCAAAAGTAGTCATGATGCTCGCTACCGAAGGCCTCCGCGTATCGCTGGCGACCACACATTTGCCATTAAAAGATGTCGCCGCCGCCATAAATGAGCCGGAACTAAGCCAAGTTATTCGTATCCTGCATACAAGCCTGCAGCAACAGTTTGGTATAGCAAAGCCACGCATATTAGTGTGCGGCCTCAACCCCCATGCGGGTGAAAGCGGACATATGGGCCGCGAAGAAATTGACATTATTGAACCGGCACTGACTAAACTGCGCCTTGAGGGTATCAATTTAATTGGCCCGCTACCCGCCGACACGCTATTCACCCCCAAGTACCTCGATAACGCCGATGCGGTATTGGCGATGTACCATGATCAGGGCCTGCCCGTGTTAAAATATAAAGGCTTTGGCGGTGCAGTGAATATTACCTTGGGACTACCCATAATAAGAACCTCGGTCGATCACGGCACTGCACTAGACTTAGCCGGCACCGGCACCGCCAATTTGGGCAGTCTTAATACTGCACTTGCCTACGCCATCTCAATGGCTCTTTCACCTATAGCCCTTTCATCTAAGTAAGCAATTTATGAATAACCGACGCAGTAACGGCAGAAATCAGGGTTCCTCTCAAGCCCACACTCAAAAAGGCGAACTCAGCCACAAAGCGCGCAAGCGCTTCGGCCAGAACTTTTTACACGACGCGGGTATTATTGAGAGCATTGTGCGCTCTATTCGCCCGCAGGCTGAAGACTGTTTAGTAGAAATTGGACCGGGTAAAGGCGCCATTACCGAGGGCTTAATTGACGACTGCCACAGCCTGCATGTAGTAGAACTGGATCGCGACTTAATTCCCTGGCTGGTGATTAAATTTGAACGCCATCCGCAGTTTAACATTCATCAGGCCGATGCCCTTAAATTCAACTTTGAGAGCATTATGGAAGACGACAAGCCGCTGCGTATTGTCGGTAACTTGCCTTACAATATTTCTACACCACTTATTTTTCATCTGCTTAGCTACCACGAGCGCGTGCAAGACATGCACTTTATGCTGCAAAAAGAAGTGGTTAAACGCATGGCCGCTCAGGCAAGTGAAAAAGCCTATGGTCGCCTTGGCATTATGGTGCAGTATTTCTGTAAGGTAGAACATTTGTTTGACGTGCCGCCCGAATGCTTTGACCCCGCACCTAAAGTCGACTCTGCCATTGTTCGACTAGTACCTTACGACAAGCTGCCCTACCCCGCAGACGACTATAAAATTTTTGATCGTTTAGTGAACACCGCTTTTCAACAGCGCCGCAAGACACTGCGCAACACGCTCAAGCAACTATTAACCGTAGAGCAAATAGAACAGCTAACCATAGATACCAGCGTGCGCCCCGAAAACTTGAGCATGCAAGAGTTTGTTGAACTCAGTAATACCATCGGCCCAATGCTCGCCGCCGCAGAGTAAATATGGCCAGCTATGCCATTGGCGATATTCAGGGCTGTTATCAACCCTTGGTATCGTTACTACAACTCATTAACTTTGATCCTACTGAAGATCAACTCTGGCTAGCTGGCGACTTAATTAATCGTGGCCCAGAAACCCTGCAAACACTGCGCTTTATTACTCAACTCGACCGCCAGCATAACTGCATTAATGCCGTACTTGGCAACCATGACCTGCATTTTTTAGCCGTAGCGCATGGTCATAAGAAGTCTAGTCGCCTCGACACGCTGGATGAGCTGCTCAATGCCCCCGACCGCGCTGAATTAATTACATGGTTGCGCCAGCTCCCACTGGTTCACAGCGACAATAAGCTCGGATATACCATGGTGCATGCAGGTATTGCCCCGCAATGGTCAATACCAGAGAGCCTGGCGCGAGCACGCGAGGTTGAAGAGGTATTAAAATCAGAGACAATGAGCGATTTTCTCGCCCATATGTATGGCAATAAACCCGATATCTGGCACGATAATTTAGACAGTTTTGATCGCTGGCGCTGCATAACCAATTATTTCACCCGCATGCGTTTTTGCGATGCCGATGGCCGCTTAGATTTAACCTGCAAGACCGGTATTAGTGATGCACCTGAGGGGCTAGCGCCATGGTTCTTACAACCGAACCGTGCCGCGAGTAACAACAAAATACTCTTTGGACACTGGGCCGCACTGGAAGGTCAAACCGGTACTGCAGAGAATATTTTTGCACTGGATACCGGCTGTGTTTGGGGCGGTAAACTCAGCGCATTAAGACTAGAGGATGAGAGGTTATTTCAGGTCGATGGCTAAGATTAACAGCCAAACAAACCAGCGCGGTAAAACTCTGGCTTTTTGGATGTGCTCTCTTTAGCACCGCATAATCAAGACACTCGCATATCTTTGAGGCGTTTAGTAGGTCTAGTGTTGCAAGTTACTCATAACCCTTCGGGTTATTGCTCTGCCAGCGCCAAGAATCAGCCACCATACGCTCTAATCCCAATTCCGCCGTCCAGCCCAATTCATCGCGAGCCATAACAGGGTTGGCATAGCACTCGGCAATGTCGCCAGCGCGACGCGGCATCACCTTATAGGGCACGCATACACCCGCAGCTTGCTCAAACGCTGTTACCATTTGCAGTACCGAATAACCCGAGCCAGTCCCTAGGTTATAAGTTAAACAACAAGGCTGCTCTATCATCAATTTATCTAACGCCTTCACATGGCCGATGGCGAGATCGACCACATGGATGTAATCGCGCACACCAGTACCGTCGACCGTGTCGTAATCATCACCAAAAACACCCAACTGTTTAAGCTTTCCTACCGCTACTTGGGACACATAAGGCATTAAGTTATTAGGTGTTCCACTGGGGTCTTCGCCGATAAGACCGCTAATGTGGGCGCCAACTGGATTAAAATAGCGCAACAGGCATACCTTCCAGACACTGCCAGGCACCTTGCAAATATCGCGCAGAATATCTTCTACCATTAACTTACTGGCGCCGTAGGGGTTGGTGGTCGAGGTTGGAAAATTTTCGCTAATTGGCACACTTGCAGGATCGCCATAAACTGTAGCGGAAGAACTAAAAATCAGCCGCTCAACGCCGAACTCTTGCATCACTTGGGCCAGCACCAGAGTCGCCGCAACATTATTTTGATAGTAGCGCAGGGGTTGCGTCACCGATTCACCGACCGCCTTTAAACCGGCAAAATGTAGCACCCCTACGAAGTCATAGCGCGAGAACACCTCCCGTAAAGCCTCCAAATTGCCAACATCCAGCGAGTAAAAAGGAATTTTTACACCGCTAATTTCGGCAACGCGATCAAGAGAAATCTCGCGACTATTAGAGAGGTTATCGACCACAACGGGCTGATAACCCGCCGCCAATAGCTCTATACAGGTATGCGTGCCAATGTAGCCGGCGCCACCGGTCACCAGTACAAATTTTTGAGCGTTAGTATTTACCACGCTGTCACTCTCCTAAAGTAAGTCTATGACTTTATTATGGCATAAATAACTATTAAGAATTATCTAGATTATTTTTTGTCATGCATAAAAAACCAACAACATCGCGAATAAAGTCTAACCCTGGGGAACTATAAATAGAGTTTTTCAGTACGACTAAAAAGTTACTAGAAGACCCTGCTCAAACTACTAAACCAATCAAGTCGAGGTAATTAATTCTGAATAAATGACGGATGCATATGCATCGGCAAATCGTTTATCAGTACCGAGCGACGGTATAACTCGGCCAGATGGGCCTAGCCTATGAAATAGTCATTGATTCAAATGCCATATAGTTATGATTAAATTTCAATGGCAACTATTTATTTTGCAGCTGAACCGATGCCGACTCGGCCGCAGCAGTCCTTACACATATACACTACCTGTGCAGATTTGACGTGTGTATCGAGTCTATTGTCGATGAAAAGAGAAAAACGAGCTGGCACTGCCCAATAAACAATAGCTGGCACAGTAAATCTTTACAGCGGCTGATACAAACGAATAAAACGGGCAAAGCGCGGCAGGCCTTGGTCGGTCAGACCATTGTATCTATAGGTTATTTTCGCCCCTATCGCGGGGGGATAGTGACGTTCGGCGTCCGTAAAGCCGCTACCCACTTTAAATTGCATACCGCTTGGCAGCATCACCCGCAGTGAGCCCATAGCGCCTAGGTATTTTCCCTTACCCGGTAAATGTGCAACTACCACTGCTTCAGCATCATCATACTGCTTGAGTTTAATCAGGTCATCGCTACGGCCGCCACGATATAAACTGCTGCCCCGATGCAACATTAAACCTTCCGCGCCGCTAGCGACAATCACATTTAAACGCGCCATCAACAGAGCATTTGATGCAATTTTTTCTTGCTGAACAACGACTAACCAACCGACTTGTACCGATTGCAGCAGACTTTTTAGCCGCCTTAGACGCTGGTCAAAGGAGCCTTGTTCCGCGGGTAAATCAAACACCATAAAGCGCACTTGGCGCCAACGGGGATCGTCTTTATCGGCACTTTTCACCACACTAGCTAGGGTCTGAAACTGCCCTCGGCCCAACCATAACTCGCCATCCATTGGCTGTTTAGGAAAATTCTCGACAAACCAGTCGGGCAGTAAAAAACGATTACCGGCACGCGACAATAATTGCTGTCCATCCCAATAGGCGCGATAACCATCGTATTTTTCACTCACCCAGTAGTCGTTTAAATCGAGCCTGTTAGAGTAATTATTTGCCAGCATTAACGCTGTTGGCTCCGCCTGAGCAGTTCCAGTCAACAATACCAGCAGCAACAATAAAACAGCCATAGAGAATCCTTTCTCTAAAAAAGGTTATCGCGCGTCGCCTTTAAACAAGCGCAGCAATTTTAGTGGCGACAGCCCCTGATAAATCCCCAGCGCCACCACTATCATAGCTGCCCCGCACAGCAACCGTGCTGAAATTAACTCAGAATCCAGCCAATGACCCAAATATAGCGCTAGCACCGGTGTTATTAAGGTTACCAGTGACAGCGAAATCGGTGAGATATTACGCAGTAAATAGTAGTAAAAAGTAAAACCCAGCAGCGAACCAAATAGCGTTAAATACGCTATTGCCCACAGCGATTTATCACTGACTTGCTGCGGCCAAGGGTCGCCCCCAAAATACCAAGCTAGTCCCCAAGTCAAAAACAGTGCCGGCACTGCAAACAACAGCGCTCCAGTCGTCTGCTGTAAACTGCCTATCTGTTGGCTCTGCTGAGCCAGACTTTTTAGCAGCACACTGCTGCCGCCCATAATTGAACAAGCGCCAAGCGCGGCCACAACACCCAAACCGGCATTGCTGCCCAGTACCACCTGATCGCCAAAAATCACCACTAAGCCCGTTATCGCCAACAACAGCGCCAGCGACTTAACGACCGTAAATGGGTTTTCTCGCAGAATAAAAATTGACACTACACCGGTCGCTATCGGTGTCATGGAAAAAATTAATGCCAACATACCGGAACTAATATACTGCGCCGCCCAGTACACCAGCGGCATAGCCGGAAACAAGCCGAGTGATGCCACCGCATAAACCTTCCATGCGCCTTTTATAGAAAATAGCGGCCGTTGTAGCAACGCTAATAATAACAGCGCTAAAGCACAGGCAATGAACATCCGCAGCGATACCGCCGCGATAAAGCTAAAACTTTCGTTACTCCATTTAATTGCCAGCGGTGTTGTTGACCACAAAAGCACCACCGATATATAAACTGCTACAACCTTCACCCAAAACCCCGAATATAATCTGTTAACATCTATTTTACCCTTCATACGATATCCAGACTAAAAACTTTATGCACATTCTTTTGGTCGGCGGCGCGGTTCGCGACAAACTCATGCACTATCCTATCGGCGATTGTGACTGGGTGGTAGTTGGCTCGACTCCAGCACAAATGCAAAAACTGGGCTACACCCCAGTCGGCAAAGATTTTCCGGTATTCCTGCACCCTGACACTAAGGAGGAATACGCATTGGCGCGCACCGAGCGAAAAACCGGCCCAGGTTACAGCGGTTTTCAATTTCACTGCGCTCCCGATATCACCCTTGAACAAGATCTTATCCGCCGCGATCTAACGATTAATGCCATAGCAGAAAACGCTGACGGCTCACTAGTAGATCCTTACAACGGCCAGCAGGATATTAAAGATAAAAAACTGCGCCATGTATCTGATGCCTTTACCGAAGACCCAGTGCGCATACTGCGCGTCGCCCGTTTTGCCGCGCGCTACCATCATCTTGGCTTCACTGTTGCCAGAGAAACTACTCAGCTAATGATTAGTATGGTCAATAACGGTGAGGTCGATCATCTCGTGGCCGAGCGCGTGTGGAAAGAAATGAGTCGCGCCCTAGCTGAACAGTCGCCGCAAATTTTCATCCAAGTACTGCGCGACTGCGGTGCTTTGGCGCGTATTATGCCAGAGCTAGACTACCTATTTGGCATACCGCAACCGGCTAAATACCATCCTGAAATTGACTGCGGCCTGCATGTGATGATGGTGTTAAAGCAGGCGGCAATATTGACGCCTAACGTCAATGTACGCCTGGCTTGCCTACTACATGACCTTGGCAAAGGCACCACCCCAGCCGAAATGCTGCCGAGCCATCGCGGTCACGAAAATCGCAGCCTGCCGTTAGTGGAACAGCTGTGCCAGCGCTTAAGCGTGCCCAAAGATGCGCTCGAACTGGCACTAAAAGTTGCTGAATATCACACCAGCGTACACCGTATTCGCGATCTAGATGCCGCCGCTCGCTACCATATACTCAAATCTTTAGACGCTTTTCGGCGCCCAGAAAAATTTGATCAATTACTGCTGGCCTGCATTGCCGACGCTCGTGGCCGCACCGGATCTGAGCACACCAACTATCCGCAGGCTGACATCTTCAGAGCCAGCCTACAAGCCTGTAACAGCGTGCTAGTAGCCGATATTATTAATGCCGGTTTTAAAGGCAAAGCCGTTGGCGATGAACTCGATCGCCGGCGCATAAAGGTCATCGCGAATGAATCTGCCGGCAACAAACATGAATAAAGTCGCACTAATTACCGGCGCCGCTAAACGCATTGGCGCCGCCATTGCACGCCAGCTACACAGCCAAGGCATCAATATTGTGTTGCACTACCGCCACTCAAAAGATCATGCGCAAGCGCTTTGTGGCGAGTTAAATGTTCAGCGCAGCAATAGCGCTACAGCACTGCAAGCTGACCTCAGTGATATAGGGGCTATTAACGAGTTAGCCTCGCTAGCTCAACAATACTGGGGACGAGTGGATATCCTTATCAATAACGCCTCCAGCTTTTATTCGACCGAAATCGGTAACAGTACAGATCAGCAGTGGCAGGATTTATTTAATAGCAACCTCAAGGCGCCTTTCTTTTTATCTCAGGCTCTGGCGCCGGAATTAAAAAAAAACCGCGGCTGCATTATTAATATGGCCGATATTCACGCCGAGCGCCCATTAAAAAATCACAGCATATACTGCTGTGCCAAAGCGGGTAATGTCATGCTGACTAAATCACTGGCGCGCGAGTTGGCTCCTGAGATACGGGTTAACGGCGTTGCCCCAGGTGCGATTCTATGGCCGGAAGAAGCATTAAACGTTGATGAAAAGAATGAAATTATCGAGCGCACCGCACTCAAACGCGCGGGCACTGAAAGTGATATTGCGGCTACAGTATGGTTCTTAGTAAACAGCGCACCCTATATTACAGGGCAACTAATTCCGGTTGACGGCGGTCGTACGCTGAGCAATTAAAGCGCGTGCGAGATAGCTTGGCCGCACCATTCAAAGTTGATAGGCCATAACTGTTGAGAGCTTTTGTCGTAGCAAGCCCATAGTTCGGCATAACTTTTATCGGCTTGCGGATGTACCTCCTCAGAGGCAATTTCTGCTAGCGGCCAGAGCACGAACGCATTGATTAATATTTCGGCGCGCGGCAATTCTACACCATCAATTATGCCTAAAAAATAATCGTAGGTGAGTATATCAATATCGAGCGTACGACCGGAAAACTTAGGCCCCGAGCGATCTCGACCATTAGTATCTTCTATTTTCTTCAATAAAATAGATAACTCCCCAACGGATAAGTCGGTATCAATGGCAACTACCAAGTTATAAAAATTATCGCCACGAAAGCCCACCGCAACACTTTCAAATACCGACGATATTTGCAGATCAGTAAACTCCACAGCCAAAAAATCGAGCGCGGCAACGATATACTTAGTCGCTTCAATATTGCTGCCTAAACTTAAATACACTTTTGCCACTTAGCTTGCACTCACAGGTTTTTCACCGCGTTCTATGATTAAACCCACATCGCGGGCACCACGAATAGCGCCAGGTTTTGACAAACGCATTTTAAGCCAAGGCACATTAAACTCTTCACGCACAATTTTAGCAGCAGTCTCCGCCATAGTTTCCACCAATTCAAATTCACTGCCTTCAATCAGGCCAATTAAGCGCTCAGAAACATCTTTATAATTAAGGGCAAGTAGAATGTCATCGGTCGCCGCAGCTGAGCGAATATCGGTCGCCATTTCTAGATCAATGCTAATAGTCTGGCGAATTTTTCTCTCCCAATCAAAGACACCAATAATGGTATCAATGCGAAGATCTCTGATATAAACAATATCCATAAACAACACTACCCTAAATATTCGAACTTGATACAAATAGAATCGAGAAGTACTCCCAATCCCCTTTATGAAGCCTTCCCAAAAACAGTATCAATCAGAACAGCCCTGATATAAACAATGCCCATGCTCAACACGACACCAAATATTCGAACTTGATACAAATAGAATCGAGAAGTACTCCCAATCCTCCTTTATGAAGCCTTCCCAAAAACAGTATCAATCAGAACAGCCCTGATATAAACA
>CAWVSV010000027.1:0-27284 GCA_963933095.1 uncultured Cellvibrionales bacterium | reverse complement strand
AGAGCGCCCGTGAATGACCCGGAAATTAATCAACGCGAGCCTCCCAAAATAGTAGTATCACATTTACACTTTGCCATCGGCGCACAAGCGCACCTATGAATGGCTCGGAAATCAATCAACGCGAGCCTCCCAAAATAGTAGCGTCACACAGATACTTTGCCATCAGCAAAAAAGAGCGCCCATGAATGGTCCGGAAATTAATCAACGCGAGCCTCCCAAAATAGTAGCGTCACATTTATACTTTGCGATCTGCAAACAAGAGCGCCCATGAATGGCCTGGAAATTAATCAACGCGAGCCTCCCAAAATAGTAGCATCACACTGATACTTTGCCATCGGCGCACAAAGGCACCTATGAATGGCCCGGAAATTAATCAATGCAAGCCTCCAAAGACAATAGGCATTATTTATACTTTGCGATCGGCACACATAATAGTGGCTCTAGCAGCTAGCTCACCATCGACCGAGGCTTCGCATTCAAATTTCCAAATACCACGCTTCTCTGACAGCACTGTGGATTTTAGCGTTAGACAATCACCCGGAACCACCTGGCGTTTAAAGCGTACTTTATCGACCCCAGCGAATAAATAAATAGAGCCATCAGCCGGTTTTTTTCCCATGGTTTTAAAACCGAGGATACCCGAGGCCTGCGCCATAGCCTCGATAATCATAACACCTGGAAATACCGGATTCTGTGGAAAATGACCGTTAAAGACTTCTTCATTGATAGTAATATTTTTATAGGCAACAATGGATTCGCCTTCAACCAAATCGACTACGCGGTCAACCAATAAAAAAGGGTAACGGTGTGGTAAATATTCACGAATTTCGTTAACGTCCATTTAATCCCCTAAAGGCCTACGCCCGAGTGTTGGAATACTGCCTTGGCAGATGATAGTAATTACTTACTTATCGTGATAATTCAAGCAGCGATTTTTCTAACCGTTTAATACGATTCGCCATTTTATCAAGCTGACGAACACGCACAGCATTTTTACGCCATTGCGCAGTATCCATCATTGGCATGCCCGATGAATAAGAACCAGCGCTAGTAATGGACTTTGACACCATGCTCATACCGGTAATATGGACACCATCGGCGATATCGATATGCCCGACAATACCAACGCAACCCGCTATAGTGCAATTAGCACCTAATTTGGCACTGCCGGCGATGGCAGTAGCAGAAGCTATGGCAGTATTGTCGCCGATAGTCACATTGTGAGCAATTTGGCATTGATTGTCGATTTTTACACCATCACCGATCACAGTGTCACCCAGTGCCCCGCGGTCAATAGTGGTATTTGCGCCAATTTCAACGCGGTCACCTATAACAACGCCTCCCAGCTGAAATATCTTAACCCATTGGGTACCACCTTCAATTCTTTGCGGCGCAAAACCAAAACCATCGGCGCCAATCACCGCGCCACTATGAATGATACAATTTTGGCCGATAGTTACACCGTGCGCCAGGGTAACACTGGCATGCAATAAGGTATTCTCACCGATAACAGTATCGGCGCCCACTACACAGTTCGCACCAATGCGAGCACCAGCGGCAATAACCACGCCAGCCTCGATCACAGCACCAGCCGCTACTGAGGCAAGTAGATCGACCTCGGCATTTTTATGTATCACTGCACAGGAGTGAATTCCGGCCTTAACAACAGGGGAGCGGTCAAAAAATGCGCTTAACTGAGCAAATAATAAGTAGGGGTTGCTTGAAACTAAACAATTACCCGGATAAGTATCTGCAAACTCGGCACTTAAAATGACGGCGCCGGCTTGAGTCGATGTTAAATATTTCGCGTAATTAGCACTCGCTAAAAAACTGAGCTGGTCAGGATCTGCATCTTGCAGTGTGGCCAAACCTGATAGGTTGGTCTCGCCATCACCCCGAAATTCTAAATCAAACTGGGCTGCTAGCTGCGTTAGAGAATAACTCACCCCGGTTTGAGCATTGATATTCACTGTAGTTACTTTGCTTTATTCAAGCGCTGGGTCAACTCAGCGGTGATATCACTACTTTCATTTCTCCAAACTGCAGCATTGCGAGCCAAAACAACATCGATTTCTTGGGCCGCTGTAATTTTTTGCAGAGCCAATTTTGCCTTCGGACCCAAGTCCTTCATCACGCCTTGCATTGCCGTTTGTTCTTGCTGCTTTAAGCTCTGTAGAACAATACGAAGCTCTTTCTGCTTGGCTTCTGCTTTAATACGCTGGCCCTGTTTATCGGCATCGGACCAAGTCATTTTATTGCTTTCAAATTCTTGTTCCAAGCCTCGTAAGTCGCTTTGCAAAGTGTCAAATTTGGCTTTTAATGCCGCGAATTCTGGCTCTGAAGTTAATTTTTTGACCCGAGCCTGCATCACATCGGTTGCCATGAGGGCTTGTTCCATGTCCACAACAACAACGTTGCTAGCGGCAAGTGCGGCACTTGAAGAGACAGCCAAAGCGCAGGTTAAAACGATTTCTTTAATTAATTTCATTATTATTCCCTTATATGTATTTTAAATTTTTTATAGAAATTAGAAAGTGTTGCCCATTGAGAACTGGAAATTCTCAACTTCATCGAAGTCATTTTTCTTCAGTGGTTTGGCAATACTGAAGGTCATCGGGCCAAAGCCGGAAATCCAGGTTAAACCAAGACCATAAGATGAACTCAATTTATTCAAGTCGATCTTGGAGCAGTTGCGCTGGAATGCACCGCAGTTAGAATCAAATACATTACCCGCATCGACAAAGAAAGCCGCTTGAAAAGCACTTTGATCTTTAATCCACGGCAGCGGGAACAGGATTTCGGCACTAGCTTCCACCAATACGTTGCCACCAAAAGGATCGTCATCATCGAAACCGCGACTGGATATTAACTTACCTGGGTTACAGTTACTGCCGTTGTCGCACAGTACATAGGAGTCATTACGCCCAGAGTTTGTAGCCGCGACTGTCTGATAACTCTCTGGCGGCGTACTGCGCGGGCCTAGACTATTACGCTCAAACCCTCGCACTGAACCAAAGCCACCGGCATAAAAATTCTCGAAGAATGGCACTTCGGTAGTATCGCCATAAGCGTCAGAATAGCCTAAGTCAGTTCGTAAACGCAGGGTTAAGCCTTTAGTCAGTGGTTGAAAGTATTGCGAGCTGTATTGCAATTTATAGTATTCGAGCTCAGTTCCCGGCAAGCTAATTTCTGCAGATATCCGTTGTGAACGTCCGCGAGTGGCCAAAACTCCGCGGTTAAGGGTAGATTCAGACCAGTTTAAACTAACCATAAAGCCACTAAAGTTATCGCCATTCGCATCGATAAAACCGGCAGGGTTGTCACTTAGCATCGAGTCTTGAATCGGTAATGTATTCAGTGAATAGTCAGTACTCGAGCCGACAGCACCAAGATCGCTCAAGGTTACATACTGCTCTGGAAAGTCTGGATACAATTGCGGGCTAGAGACAATTTCCTGCACCGCAAAGTCTCCGGTAGTAATGCTTAGATCGCGCCAACCAGCGGTGAAACCCACTCGAGAGGTCTCCGACATGGGGTAGCCAAAACTTAAATTGGCACCATAGGTATCTGTTGTGTAACTGGAAACATTGACCTCGGAGAAATCGCGTTTAGTATAAAAGACACTAAAGCCGCGACTAACACCGTCGACCGTAAAATAGGGATCGTTGTAGTTAAAACTGGCCGAATTTTGGTATTTACTGGAACTGACATTGAAACCCACCTGCTTACCGCTACCCAGCCAATTGTTTTGCTGAACATTAGCCCCAAGAACCAGTCCTGACCCTTGAGCAAAGCCGACCTGCATGCCAATGCTGCCCGAGGGTTGTTCTTCCACTTCAAAGTCGACATCAACCAGATCGGATGTCCCTGGTACTTCAACAGTATCCACTGTCACAGTTTTAAAGAAACCCAGACGCTGGAGACGTACTTTGGAAAATTCAATTTGACTGGTATTGGCCGAACCACCCTCCATCTGGCGCATTTCACGGCGCAGTACTTCATCGATACTTTTAGTATTGCCGCGGAAGTTAATACGATTAACATAAGCACGTTTACCAGGATCAATAAAGAAAGTCACCTTTACCGTATTATCTTCATCATTGCGTTCAGGGATACCTTCAACCTTAGCAAAAGTGTAACCCTCATTGCCGAGGCGTTTAGTAATGTAATCCTGAGTGCGGGTCATCAAACCCTGAGAGAAGGTTTGCCCTTCGCGCAATAAGATTAAGCGTTCAATGAGAGCCTCATCAATAACGGGATCACCCGCAAGTTCCACCTCACTGACGGTAAAAATTTCACCTTCACTAATATTGACGGTGATATAAACCGTTTCTTTATCGGGACTAATAGACACTTGCGTAGAATCAAGGTTAAACGTTAAGTAACCTCGATCGAGATACCAGCTTTCTAACCGCTCGAGATCACCGGTCAGTTTTTCACGCGAATAGCGATCATTGCCATTGAGCCAAGACAGCCAACCGCTGGTACGCAACTCAAAGAAATCTAATAGCTCATCAGTGTTAAAAGAGCGATTACCAACGATATTAATATGTTTGATACCCGCCATAGTACCTTCATCAATTTCGATCTTCAGCTTTACCTGATTGCGCGGTAATTCTTCAATAATTGTCTCGACCGAGGCGTTATATCGGCCCTGCGCCACATACTGACGCTCCAGCGAGTTGCCGACACCATCTAGAGTGACGCGTTTAAATATTTGCCCCTCTGATAAGCCATTGTCGTTCAATGCTTTAAGCAGCTGCTCGGTTTTAATAGCTTTATTACCTTCAATGGTAATTTCGTTAATAGCAGGACGTTCCTTTACTGTAATAACCAGCACCCCGCCGTCGCGACCTATTTCAATATCCGCAAAATAACCGACTTTAAATAATGCACGAGTCGCCTGCTGCACATCATAAATGCTGATTTCATCACCAATCTGTATTGGCAAAGCGGCAAAAACAGAACCGGCAGAAACACGCTGCAAGCCTTCAACACGAATATCATTGACACGAAAACTCTGAGCTTGGGCGAACCCTGAAAACAGTAGAGCAAAAATTAGCGAGAAAAAAGATAAACGATACATATTGCGATTCTATTTGTAAGTATGAATAACTACTGCCGTTGCAATAGCGGTGGCACTAAGCCAAATTCTGTGGTGCGCTGTAACTGACCATTAAATCAATTAAAGGCGCATTATGTCGTTATAAAAAGCCAGAGCCATCAAACACAGCACTAATACCATCCCCAGTTGATAACCTACCAGCTGTACACGCTCAGGCACCGGACTGCCTTTAACGACTTCTATCAGGTAATACAGTAAATGACCGCCATCTAAAACAGGGATAGGTAATAAGTTAAACACCCCTAAGAAGACACTGATCATGGCCAAAAATTCAATATAACTGAGTAGGCCATGTCCGGCTCGATCGCCCGCCACTTTAGCAATGGTAATAGGTCCACTCAAGTTTTTCGTCGATATTTCACCAACAATCAACTTTTTAACGCTCACTAGCACCGAGACAGACGTCGACCAAGTAATCTCAACGCCCTTCCATAGCGCGCCAAACACCCCGTATTCAAAGTGGCGAAGCATACCTTCAGGCCAGCTTACAGGTTGAGGCGCAATGCCAACAAAGCCAAAAACCTCACCGGCAGCATCAGTTTTAGCCCGCGGTGTTACAGTCAAAGAAAGCTGACCTCCATCGCGCAACAACTCAAAGTCAATATCCTGCCCTGCTCTGGCACGTACATAGTCGCTCCAAGGCTGCCAGGCCTTAATATCGATACCATCGACACTGAGTAGTTTGTCACCTTCAACAATACCCGCACTGGCAGCCGGCTCGCCAACAACAACTTTCTGCACAACAATTTCATTCATTTCAGGCTGAAACAGAGTAATGCCTAAACCCGCTATAGGATCGGGGGCCTCACTGCCTTTCAACCAATTATCTAGCCCTACAACTGTTTCGTATTCTAGATCGGAATCGGAGTATTTAACGGTCAGCAGTAAATCGCCTGTTTCCCCCAAGCGCGCAATCAAGCCCTCGACAAACTCTCGTCGTGTCGGCGTAGCCTGCCCGTCGACAGCAACGATCTCCTGCCCCGCCTCTAACCCTGACCTTTGCGCTAAACCGCCAGATTCTACCGAACCAATAACGGGAGACAAAGCGGTAATGCCTGGCAAAAATATGACCCAGTAAAGCAATATCGCCAACAAAAAATTGGCCACAGGGCCGGCTATGACGATGGCTATACGTTGCCATACCCCTTTTTGAGTAAAAGCTTGATCCAGCAGTTCAGTAGGAATTTCGCCTTCGCGCTCGTCTAACATTTTGACATAACCGCCCAAGGGAATAGGCGCCAAACTAAACTCGGTACCGTGCTTGTCGGTCATAGACCAAAAAGGTTTACCAAAACCAATAGAAAAGCGTAATACCTTAACGCCACACAAGCGCGCCACGTAAAAATGGCCAAACTCATGCAGTGTCACCAAAATAATAATGGCGATTATAAATGAGGCAATTGTTTGTAGTAGTTCCACACCGGCACCAAATTAAAAGTCTAATTAAAAGTTTGAATGTAACGCTTAGCGCGCACTCGAGCTTCGCGATCGGCAACTTGTATATCGATTAGCACACTTGGCTCTATTGACACCTGCTGTGTTAGCACCGTCTCGACGACACGCGCAATATCAACAAAGGCAATACGCCCCTGCAAAAAGGCCTCTACAGCAATCTCGTTAGCGGCATTTAATATCGTCGCCGCCGTGCCACCACTAGCGGCAACCTCTTGGGCTAAACGCAGACAGGGAAAACGCGCTAAATCGGGTTGCTCAAAGTCGAATCGCGCCGCGACTATAAAATCTAAGCTCGATACACCCGAATCAATTCTTGCAGGCCAAGCTAAAGCATGAGCAATGGGCGTACGCATATCCGGATTACCGAGCTGCGCCAACACCGAGCCATCGACATACTCGACCATCGAATGAATTATACTTTGCGGATGTACGACCACTTCAATTTGTGACGATTGTGCACCAAACAACCAGCAGGCCTCAATTAACTCCAGCCCCTTATTCATTAAACTGGCCGAATCGACCGATATCTTCCGCCCCATCGACCAGTTCGGGTGTGCACAGGCTTGCGCCGGCGTCACGTTAAGTAAATCTGCCGGCGGCAAAGTGCGAAACGGACCGCCGGATGCGGTCAACAGAATCTTGCGGATACCTGACTGGGCCAAGCCCGCTGCGTTATCGCTGTAACCGCTTGGCATACACTGGAAAATCGCATTGTGCTCACTATCAATCGGCAACAGAGTAGCACCACTGTCCCGTACCGCCTGCATAAACAGGCCTCCAGCCATAACCAAAGCTTCTTTATTGGCCAGCAATACGCGCTTCCCCGTATTTACCGCTGCCAGTGTAGGCAGTAAACCGGCTGCTCCGACAATCGCCGCCATGACGGTATCAACAGCCTCGTCAGCGGCAACTTGCTGCAGGGCATCCGCTCCGGCCAAAACCTGTGTATCACACTCGTTCAAACCTGAGCCCAAGTCTGCTCGCAGTAATTCTGCGGCCTGCTCGTCCACCAACACGGCATAACGCGGGTTAAACTGACGGCACTGCTGAGCTAGCTTTTGCCACTGAGTATTCGCTGTTAAGGCGAAGACCGAGTAGCGTTCAGGATGGCGAGACAAAACATCGAGAGTGCTGACACCGATAGAGCCGGTCGCCCCCAAAATTGTAATTTTTTGCATAGCTCCAGCCATCTTAAAAATGCCAACCGGTCAAGAGCAAGCCTAAAGCATAGAAGGGCATGGCAGCGGTAATACCGTCGACGCGGTCAAGCACACCGCCATGACCAGGCAACAACTGGCTACTGTCTTTGATACCGCGATGGCGCTTAACCATACTCACAAATAAGTCGCCCAGCACCGAAGCCAAACTCGCCATAATAACAATGGAAACTATGACAAGACTCGAATCGTTATTACACGCAACAATCACCAGCGCCAGCACCGCATTGCACAACTGCCCACCCCAAAAACCTTCCCAAGTTTTCCTCGGGCTGACATGTATCGCCAACTTGCGGCGACCGAAACGGCGGCCAACAAAGTACCCTCCTATATCGGCGCAAGCGATCGACATAATAGCCAATAACACCAACCACTGGCCCGACTCTAGACTGCGCACATACACCAGCGCCAACCAGGTCGGCAGTAACACCAGCAGCCCCATAATAAGACGCAGCCAGCGGTTACCCCACAACAGTGAACTCTGCGGGAAACCCTGCACCCACAATAGCGCAATTGTCCAAAAGCCACAGGCGATTAAGAGCAGGATTTGAATCGATTCTAAACGCAACAGCCCCGCGTCAAAGCCGCAATAAAAATAAAGCCCGAGCAGACTCAAACCTAGAATGCCGGCATAACCTATTCGCGCTGCAGGCACTTCAAAACCGGAAAGATTAGCCCACTCCCAAGCGCCAACAACAACCACTACCGCTATAAATAAAGAGAAAGCTAACGCCGGCAATAAGAACAGCACCGACAAAAAAACAGCGGCCATTATAATAGCCGAGACAACACGCAATTTAAGCATCTTCAGCCTCTATCTGATCACCCGTTTTACCGAATCGACGCTGACGAGAATAAAAAACTTCAGCCGCCTTATGCACCTCTTCAGCGCCGAAATCGGGCCAGAGAATATCAGTAAAATACAACTCAGCGTAGGCTGCCTGCCAGAGTAAAAAATTGCTAATCCGCACATCACCACCGGTACGAATCAACAAGTCCAATGGCGGTTGATCGACCAGACAGATTTCGTCATTAAGCGTATCCTCGTTGATATCATCGGCTGTTAACTCCCCTGCTGCTACTTTAGCGGCTAAAGTTCGGGCAGCGTTGGCTATGTCCCAGCGGCCACCGTAATTAGCGGCAATCACCAGCGTAGTTGCGCCTGTCGAGGCAACAGCTTCAGCCTCCGCAATCGCTTTCCTGATCTTGTCACTAAAGCGAGCGCGATCACCAACAATGCGCAGACGTACACCACCTTCATTAAGTTTTTTGGCTTCGCGCTTTAAATAGGTCAAAAAAAGCCCCATCAACACCTCCACCTCTTTCGGTGGCCGGCGCCAATTTTCACTGCTAAAAGCGAACACTGTCAGCGTATCAACACCGAGCTTCTGACACTCGGTCATCACTTCACGAATACGCTCGACACCAAATTTATGCCCAGCAATACCCGGCAGGCCATTTTTTTTGGCCCAGCGATTATTGCCATCCATAATAATGGCGACATGTTTTAAGGGGTTACTTGAATGGGGGGAAGACACCAAAAACTCCGACAAGAAAAAATTCACAATCCGTGTATAGAAAACTGGGAGCCGCTATAAAAGAGACTCCGAATGAATATTAAATCTCCATCAAGGCCGCTTCTTTAACACCCAGCGCAGCTTCTACAGAGGCAATAAATTTGTCGGTGATTTTTTGGATACCATCCTGCGCACGTCTATCGTCGTCTTCGGAGATATCTTTATCTTTCAACAGATCTTTAACGCTGGCAATGGCATCACGGCGAATATTACGGATAGCGACACGCGCACCTTCTGCCTCAGACTTGGCGGTTTTAAAGAAACCCTTACGAGTCTCCTCGGTCAACGCTGGCATAGGTAACCTAATTAAGTCGCCACTAGTAGCTGGATTCAAGCCCAAATCCGATTTCATAATCGCTTTTTCAATTTCGGGTACCAACGGCTTTTCCCACGGACTGACCGCCAAAGTTCGGGCGTCTTCCACGCTAATATTAGCTAATTGCGACAGCGGCGTATCAACACCATAATAAGAAACCATAATGCCATCGAGAATACTCGGGTGGGCACGACCCGTGCGAATTTTATTAAAACTACTGGCCAATGAATCCAAGCTTTTTTGCATACGCACTTCGGCGTCTTTATTAATTTCATTAATCATTATGTGTTTTCCTCAACAGAGCGGCGCTCTTCGATAAGTGTTCCTTCATTTCCGCCCATGACGATATTCAGCAAGGCCCCCGTTTTTTCCATTTCAAATACGCGTACCGGCATATCTTGTTCACGGCACAGACATATAGCGGTCAAATCCATTACTGCCAGCTTCTTTTCCAACACTTCGTCATAGCTCAGACTGTCGTATTTGGTCGCTGTTGGATCTTTCATTGGGTCGGCGGTATAGACTCCATCGACCTTGGTGGCTTTGAGTACTAGCTCGGCATTGATTTCGATACCACGCAAGCAGGCGGCCGAGTCAGTGGTAAAAAATGGATTACCGGTGCCAGCCGAGAAAATTACCACATCGCCATTTTCAAGATAACGCAGTGCCTTACGACGATCATAGTGCTCAGTCACACCACTCATTGGAATAGCCGACATCACTCTGGTAGCTATATTTGAACGTTCTAAGGCATCGCGCATCGCCAGTGCGTTCATCACGGTAGCCAACATACCCATGTGGTCGCCGGTAACACGATCGAGGCCAGCCTTGCTCAGGGTGGCACCGCGGAACAAATTGCCGCCGCCAATAACCAAACCTACCTGTACGCCAATGCCCACTAACTGACCAATCTCAAGGGCCATCTTATCCAACACTTGAGGGTCAATACCAAAACCCTCACTACCCATCAGCGCTTCACCGCTGAGCTTCAGCATAATTCGTTTGTACTTCTTGTCTCTAGGGGTCGACATGGGTATCTCCACTATGAAATCAGCGATCATTGAACTTGCTTTATCGACTGCAGGCGCAGGCAATATATAAAAAGTGCCGCAGTATAACAGACACCCACAAAAAAAGAGGCGAGATGTTGCCATCTCGCCTCTTTTTCAATATCGCTGCAACCCCTAACTTCAGAGACACTAACAACGTAATACTCTTTACTTACCAGCAGCAACTTCAGCGGCACACACTTCAAACACAGCGCCACTTTAACTACTCATTATTACTTACTTGCAGCAACCTGAGCAGCAACTGCAGCGGCACCCACTTCAAACACAGCGCCACTTCAACTACTCATTATTACTTACTTGCAGCAACCTGAGCAGCAACTTCAGCGGCACCCACTTCAAACACAGCGCCACTTCAACTACTCATTATTACTTACTTGCAGCAACCTGAGCAGCAACTTCAGCGGCAAAGTCAGATACCTCAACTTCGATACCCTCGCCCACTTCCAAACGTACAAAGCCAACAACTTCAGCGCCCGCTTCTTTGGCCAGGGCACCAACAGTAACGTCAGGATTTTTAACGAAAGGCTGCTCAACCAAGCTATTCTCTTTTAAGAACTTCTTGATACGGCCAACCATCATCTTATCAACGATAGCCTCCGGCTTACCGGCCATATCAGGCTGCGCCTTGATGATCTCTTTCTCGGATTCAAGCTTGGCTTGATCCATATCTTCCGGCTTATTTACCGCAGGGTTACTAGCCGCAACATGCATAGCAATATCTTTTGCCAGCTCAACACTACCTGCGCTCAACTCAACTATCGACGAAATACGCTTGTTAGAGTGAACATACGCACCAACCACACCCGCCTTAGCCTCAACCAAAGAGATGCGACGAGGATTAACGTTCTCACCAATCTTCTGCACCAACTCTTGACGAGCCGCTTCCAACTCACCGGCCATTAGCGCCGCAATATCGGTCTGCTTTTCAGCAAAAGCCTTGTCGACAACAGTGGCAACAAACGCCAGGAAGTTTTCGTCACGTGCTAAAAAGTCGGTCTCAGAGTTAACTTCAACCAATACGCCATAGCTGCCATCTGCAGCAACCTTAGCCGCAACAACACCTTCAGCCGCGGTGCGACCAGCTTTCTTTTCAGCTTTAAGGCCAGAATCTTTACGCAGATTCTCAATAGCCAATTTAATATCGCCTTCGGCAACTTTAAGTGCTTTTTTGCACTCCATCATGCCGAGACCAGTGCGATCGCGAAGTTCTTTAACCTGAGAAGCAGAGATAGCTGCCATAGTCCAACCCTCATAAATTTGTATATAAATAATCCGACAAAAGGGGAGCTATGCTCCCCTTTTGTCGGCACCCCCAAAATGGGGCGCTACGCTGAGTAAAACGGCAGCTAAGCTGCCCATAACTTATTCAGCGACTTTCTTTTCGTCTTCAGCAACGTACTCATCTTTGTTAGGCACGCCAGCTTCAGCTTTGGCACCATCAAGGCAAGCATCGGCTGCAGCAGTGGTGTAAAGCTTAATGGCGCGGATAGCGTCATCGTTAGCAGGAATAACATAGTCGATGCCATCTGGATTACTGTTAGTATCGACTACGCCGATAACAGGAATACCCAGCTTATTAGCTTCGTTGATGGCGATGCGCTCGTGATCAACATCGATAACGAACAGCGCGTCAGGTAGACCGCCCATATCCTTAATACCACCGATAGAGTTCTCTAACTTAACCATCAAACGAGTACGCATTAGCGCCTCTTTTTTGGTCAACTTCTCGAAAGTACCGTCCTGAGACTCGGCCTGCAGGTCGCGAAAACGACGAATCGAAGCGCGGATAGTCTTGTAGTTGGTGAGCATACCACCCAACCAGCGATGACTAACGTAAGGCTGGCCAGCGCGTTCGGCCTGCTCTTTAATAGACTTACCCGCTGCACGCTTGGTGCCAACGAATAAAACCTTCTTCTTCTTTGTAGCCAGATCTTTAATGATCGCAAGGGCTTCATTGAAGGCAGGGACAGTTTGACCCAGATCGATAATATGAATTTTGTTACGTGCGCCAAAGATGTACTGATCCATCTTTGGGTTCCAGTAACGAGTCTGGTGACCAAAGTGAACACCGGCTTGCAACATGTCGCGCATACTTACTGTAGACATAATATTTCCTTACGGGTTAGGCCTCCATACATCCCGTGAACCAACCCCTATCACCCCAGCTAAACTTGAAAAAACCAAGCACTAGAGTTTGGGCACCCAGGAACACGTGTCGATGTATGTGTGACGTTTTATATAAAATAACTATAACGCTCTAAACCACACTAAGAATTAGTGCCAGATCAGGCGAAACAGACCCTCAGAATTTTCTGGGGGCGCGCTTTATACCACATACCACACCCCACTTAAAGATAATTACTCTTTTTGCAGCCACTGTGCACGAAACTCTAAGCATGGTTTACAATAACGGTTTTACACTTGCATCGCTCAATGCAAGACTCTGCAACTATTACATTTTATAAAGCAGGAAAACCATGACCGTCAGTATAAAAACAACCGCCGATATTGAAAAAATGCGCATTGCCGGCCGTATGGCGGCCGAAGTACTGGAATTAATCGGTGAGCATGTGGTGGCTGGCGTCACTACTGGCGAGCTCGACCGCATCTGCCACGAACATATTGTCGAGGTGCAAAAAGCCATTCCCGCCTGCCTCGGTTACCGCGGTTTCCCCAAGTCGGTGTGTACCTCGGTCAACCATGTCATTTGCCATGGCATACCGTCAGAAAAGAAAAAGCTTAAAAAAGGCGACATCATCAATATTGACGTCACTGTGATTCATGAAGAATTTCACGGCGACACCAGCAAGATGTACGTCGTGGGTGAGGCACCAAGTCATGCCACGCGCCTAATTCAAGTGACCCAGGAGTGCTTGTATAAGGGCATAGAGCTGGTAAAACCTGGCTGCCGTCTCGGCGATATAGGCCACGTCATTCAGCAACACGCCGAAAAAAACCACTATAGTATCGTGCGCGACTATTGCGGCCACGGTATCGGCAGGGTCTTCCATGAAGAGCCACAAGTGATGCATTACGGTCGTCCCGATACCGGTTTAATTCTTAAAGAGGGCATGACCTTCACTATCGAGCCGATGCTCAATGCTGGCAAAGCCGCTGGCAAGTTAAAAAAGGATGGCTGGACTGTAGAAACTAAAGATGGCCGTCTTTCCGCCCAATGGGAGCACACTCTCGCCGTAACGGCCAACGGAGTTGAAGTACTGACTGCCCGCAAAGAAGAAAGCTTTCTTTAATAGATATTAATAATTTGGCATCAGCCATTGTTCCAATCATGCTAAACACAACATCATTTGTGTTTAGCTCCAGCCCTTTGGGCGTCGGCACAGACCTGTGCCGAAACGGGTACTGCCAACAATGTCTGACGCGCCCTATTTTGAACGACCGCTGTTTTTCTTCGACCAGACACGTTTTCGACGCGACCTGATCGAAAAGAAGCGCATCCCCACTTTTAAAGACGCTCTCAGCGCTAGCGGCATTCACTTCGACCAACGCTTTCGCGAAGGCGAAGATATACGCAACTTAATTTGCGAGCGCGCACTGCTTATCGATTGCCTGCTGCACTATGCTTGGCACCAGTTCGAATGGGATGAGGATGTCAGTCTGCTCGCAGTGGGCGGCTACGGTCGCGGCGAGCTACACCCTAAGTCCGATATTGACCTACTGTTACTACTGGCAACAGAGAAGTCAGGAAAAGCCAACGCCGATGCCATTGAGCAATTCCTCACCCTACTGTGGGATATAGGGTTAGAGATAGGCCATAGCGTGCGCACTATTGAGCAGTGCGTGGACATCGCCCAAAGCGATATCACTGTCGCTACCAATATGATGGAGTGCCGCACACTGCTGGGCAGCGACCATCCGCGACTAGCTTTATTGCGCGCCACTAGCTCAGCGCAACTTTGGCCTGCTGAGGATTTTTTTCGCGCCAAATGGGACGAACAAAAGGCTCGCCACAAGCTACATAACAACACCGAGTACAACTTAGAACCGAATGTTAAAAACGCCCCTGGCGGCCTGCGCGACATTCAAATGATTAGCTGGGTCGCCAAGCGCTTTTTTGGTGTGCGCACCTTAAAACAGTTACAGGGACAAGGGTTTTTCACCGAGGAAGAGTTCGGCATCTTGCTCAACGGCGAAGAGTGCCTATGGAAAGTCCGCTACGGCCTACACATGATCGCCGGCCGAGCTGAAGAGCGTTTGCTGTTCCACCACCAGCGCGAACTGGCAAAAATATTTGGTTATCAAGACAGCGACGAGAGCTTAGCTGTCGAACAATTTATGCACTGGTACTACCGCATAGTACAAGCCCTGCGCGAGCTAAACGATGTACTTCTGCAATTTCTTAGTGAAGCTATTTTGCGTCAGGGAATGGTTAAAAGTGCCACCCCAATTAATGAACGTTTTCAACTGCGCGGAAAATTTATCGAAGTCGCACATATTAAAGTCTTCGAGGAAACACCATCGGCGCTGTTAGAAATTTTCACATTAATGGGGGCAAACCCCTCAATTAAGGGCGCACGCGCATCAACAATCCGCCTAATTCGCGAGCACCGCCACTTAATTGACGACCACTTTCGTGACGACAAAAACAACACCGCGTTATTCATTCAACTGTTTCAGCGACCGGACACGCTCGCCACGCAACTTAGACGTATGAAACGATATGGCGTACTCGGCCGCTACTTACCTGAATTCGGACAGATAACGGGGCAAATGCAACACGATTTGTTCCATATCTATACGGTGGATGCACACACGCTGCACGTAGTGCAGAATATGTGTGACTTTAACAAACAAGAAACGGAAGAAAAATTTCCTATTGCCTGCCATGTACTTAAGCGGCTATCGCATCCAGAACTTCTCTATGTCGCCGGCCTATACCACGATATTGCCAAGGGTCGCGGCGGCGATCACTCTACTTTAGGGGCCATAGATGCTGAGTTGTTCTGCCAACGCCATAGCTTATCACCGCGTAGAACCCGCCTAGTCTGCTGGCTGGTTGAAAAACATTTGCTAATGTCACAGGTCTCGCAAAAACAAGACTTGTCAGACCCTGATGTGATTCATGATTTCGCCTTGCAAATGGGCGACCAACTACACCTCGACTATCTCTACGCCATGACCGTGGCCGACATTAACGCCACTAACCCAGACCTTTGGAGCAGCTGGCGCGCCAGCTTAATGCGCCAACTGTACCTAGAGACAAAATGCGCCCTGCGCCGCGGCCTAGAGAACACCGTCGACAAAAATGACCTAATCGCCGAGACGGTCGATGCCGCTATCGTAAAACTTGAACACAAAGGTTTTGAGCGAACACAAATAATGTCCGTTTGGGGTGATATGGGTGACGACTATTATCTGCGCGAAAACCACAACGATATTGTCTGGCACACCGAAGCCATTGCCGCCCATAACTGCGATAAGCCACTTGTGCTTGTTAAAGAGACCAGCGAGCACCAGTACGAAGGTGCGACGCAAATATTTATTCGTACTAAAGAGAAAAATAATGTTTTTGCCGCCGCCGCTACCGCATTGGATCAACTCAATCTCAGCATTCAAGATGCACGCATTTACAACTCTCGTGACGGTTACGCCATTGATACGTTCTTTGTACTCGACCCAGACGGCCACCCTATTGGTGACGACCCACTGCTAATAGCTCGTATTCAGCGCGTATTAATAAACGAGCTGACCCTGATCGATGAGTACTCCGCACAAATAAGCCGCCGCACACCGAGACAACTCAAGCATTTTGCCATGCCAACTCAGACCTCGCTATCTCACGACAAGCTCAATGGCTACAGTGTGCTCGAAGTCATCACTCCGGACCGACCCGGCCTACTGGCACGCATCGGTCGAATATTCCTCGAATTTAATGTGCGTCTGCAAAATGCCCGCATCAGTACCCTAGGCGAGCGCGTTGAAGATATATTTTTTATTACCGACCACCAGAGCCAACCGCTTTTCGATGAGCAATTGGGACGAGCGCTGCAGGCAGAAATTTGCCGCCAACTGGATCAGCAAGTAGATAAAGAATAATTGCAATAATATTAAATCCAATAAAAATTTATGTAGCGATGCCAATGAACCCTGATTTAAACAAACTACAACCTTATCCCTTCGAAAAGTTGGCCAAGCTAAAAGCGGCGGTGTCCCCGCCGACTGAGCTCGAACACATCGCACTCTCGATAGGTGAGCCAAAGCATAAGCCGCCACAGTTTGTGCTCGATTGCCTAGTGGAAAATATGGCACGCATCGCCAACTACCCCTCTACCAAAGGTTTAGCGGAATTGCGCGGCACCATCGCTAAGTGGTGCGAAACTCGCTTTAATTTAAAAGCGGCGAGCCTAAACCCCAACACCCAAGTACTGCCGGTGAATGGCACTCGAGAAGCGCTATTTGCCTTCACCCAAGCGGTAATTAATAGAGCGCCTGACCAAGCTCACAAGAGCCCTCTGGTCATCAGCCCCAACCCCTTTTACCAGATTTACGAAGGCGCAGCCTATCTATCGGGTGCCGAACCCTATTATCTGAATTGCACCGCCGACAATGGCTTTTTACCCGATTTTGACATCGTACCTGCCGACATTTGGAAGCGCTGCCAGCTGTTGTTTTTATGCTCACCTGGCAATCCCACCGGCAGCGTAATCGATACAAACACTTATAAAAAGCTGATTGCATTAGCCGACCAATACGATTTTATTATCGCCTCGGACGAATGCTACTCCGAACTTTACTTCGATGAGCAAGCGCCACCTATTGGCCTGCTGCAGGCATGCGCTGACATTGGCCGCGACGATTATAAAAATTGCGTAGTGTTTCACAGCCTCTCCAAGCGCTCAAATTTACCAGGGCTGCGCTCAGGCTTTGTCGCTGGAGATGCCGACGTTATTCAAAAATTTTTGCTCTACCGCACCTATCATGGCTGTGCCATGCCGGTAGCCTCACAGCTCGCCAGTATTGCCGCATGGAACGACGAAGAGCATGTACAAACCAATCGTGAACTTTACCGGCAAAAATTTGATGCCGTATTGGCGATATTCGACGGTGTGTTACCGGCCACCAAACCCAATGCCAGTTTTTATTTGTGGGTACGCACCCCCATACCTGGCTCCGAATTTGCTCAAGGCCTATTCGCCCAGCAAAACGTCACTGTACTGCCTGGCAGCTACATTGCTCGTGAAACTCAAGGTACGGACCCTGGTGAATATTATGTGCGCATGGCACTAGTGGCCGAAGTCGCACAATGTGTTGAAGCCGCCGAACGCATCAAGCAATACGTCCAGTCTCTATAAAGTGATTCTAACAATGCTGAATAAAAGCCTAATTGCTAATTTTCTCGCGCTGGCCATTTTTGCCAGCGGGTACTTATTCAAGAATCCGCTGATTCTGAATATCGGTCTATTTGCTCTCGCCGGCGCTTTTACCAACTGGCTTGCGGTGCACATGCTGTTTGAAAAAATTCCTGGGTTGTACGGCTCAGGTGTCATTCCGGCGCGGTTCGAGGATTTCAAATCCGGTATTAGAGATTTGATGATGCAGCAGTTTTTTACCGCTGAAAATATCGACCGTTTTTTATCCGATAGCGCGGGCCACGCCGCTCATTTCGACTTCGCGCCTATTATTGACAAAATAGATATGCAGCCGGCCTATGCATCAATGGTATCGGCCGTAGAGGAGTCCTCTTTTGGCAGCATGCTAGGCATGTTTGGCGGCACCGCCGCTTTAGAACCGTTAAAAGACCCCTTTATCAGCAAAATGAAAACCGCGTTAATTGATATTAGCCAGAGCGACAAATTTAACGAGCTACTACTGCTTAATATCGAGCAGCCGAAAATTATTGATGAGATGCGAGGCAAAGTTGAAAGTATTATTGAACAGCGTCTGAATGAGCTGACACCGCAGTTAGTGAAAGAAATTATTCAAACCATGATCCGCCAGCATCTCGGTTGGCTGGTGGTATGGGGCGGCATATTTGGCGGCATAATTGGTTTAATTGCTGCATTGGTACAAGCGCAAACATGAGTGCTAAAAACCTACTCAAAGCCGAACGCGCAAACTATGTGTTTAGGCGTTTACGAGAACTTTACCCCGACCCACCCGTGCCGCTCGACCACTTCGACGGTTACAGCTTATTGATCGCAGTGTTGCTGTCGGCCCAGTGCACTGACGAGCGAGTGAATAAAATTACTCCTGCACTATGGCAGCTGGCCGACAACCCCTTTGACATGGCTAAGGTACCGGTGGAGGATATTAAAGCAGTGATCCGCCCCTGCGGTTTATCGCCGCAAAAGTCGAAAGCGATTTCAGTATTATCGCAAATGCTGGTGGACAATCATCAGGGCGAAGTACCCAATACCTTCGAAGAGCTGGAAAAGCTACCTGGAGTTGGCCACAAAACCGCCAGCGTAGTGATGAGCCAAGTGTTTGATATTCCTGCCTTTGCCGTCGACACCCACATACACCGCTTGGCCCAGCGCTGGGGCTTAACCTCTGGCAAAAATGTTGTACAAACCGAACGCGACTTAAAAAAGCTGTTTCCCGCCGACAGCTGGAACAAAATGCACTTACAAATCATCTACTATGGCCGCGAACACTGTCAGGCGCGAGCCTGTCACGGTTTAGTGTGTGATATCTGCAGCACTTGCTATCCGGCGCGCAAGCATCCAAAAAAACTGATTAAACCTTGAGTTTTTAGCTTCAACCCCCATTTAACTGCAAATCATTTTAAGGCTGTGACATGACCACACTCTTCGGCATCAAAAACTGCGACACCGTCAAAAAAGCGCGCAAGTGGCTAGAAGCCAATAATAGCGACTATACCTTTCACGATTTTCGCAGCGATGGTATTACCGCGGCTCAGGTGCAACATTGGGTAGCAGCACTGGGCTGGGAAACGCTAATCAACAAACGCAGCACGACTTGGCAGCAGCTCGACAACGATACTAAATTGAACCTCAACAACAGTTCGGCGGTCGATGTCATTTTAGCCAGCCCGACATTAATAAAACGCCCGCTAATCGAACTTAACGGTGCTTTTAGCGTAGGTTTTAAGGCCGCGGAATTTGAACACAAATTTTTATAAAATTTTGACACTAAGGAAACAATCATGAGCAAATTATTTAGTTTGGGTTTTGGCGTAGGCACTAACAACAACAAAGGCGAGTGGCTAGAAGTTTTCTACCCGCAACCACTGCTGAATCCGTCCGAGGCCATTGCTTCAGCCGTAGCGGCGGTATTGGGCTTTACTGGTGGCAACCAGGCCATTGCTTTGGATACCGCTAAACTCGAACCTTTAGTCACCGCATTAGAAGCGGCCGGCAGTCTCGATCAAGCCGCCATTGTTAGGAGTTTCGCCAATAGTAAACGTCCATTGGTTGCAACCTTGCTTGAAACCGATGCCGCGCCAAGCTCTGTACCTGAGGGCTACCTAAAGCTGCAACTGATTTCACATCGCCTAGTAAAACCCCATTGTTTGGTATTAGACGGCCTATTTGGCGCTCTGCCTAATGTAGCCTGGACCAATCAGGGCGCTATCGATCTTGCCGAACTGCCAGAGCGCCAACTGCAGGCGCGCCTAAATGGCGAATTGCTGTCGGTTGACTGCGTTGATAAATTTCCGAAAATGACCAACTACGTCGTCCCCAGCGGTGTCCGTATTGCCCACACCGCCCGCGTACGCCTAGGCGCCTATATTGGTGAGGGCACTACGATTATGCACGAAGGTTTCGTCAACTTTAACGCTGGCACCGAGGGCCCAGGCATGATTGAAGGTCGCATCTCTGCAGGCGTGATGATTGGCGCTGGTTCTGATCTCGGCGGCGGCTGCTCCACTATGGGCACTCTTTCTGGCGGCGGTAACATCGTGATTAAAGTGGGTAAAGAATGCCTGCTCGGTGCTAATGCCGGCACCGGTATTCCACTGGGCGATCGCTGCACCATAGAATCTGGGCTTTATATTACTCCAGGCACCAAAGTAGTAATGCTCGACGACAAAGGGGCAGAAGTAGACAACGTTAAAGCTCGCGACCTTTCTGACAAGTCTGATTTATTGTTCCGCCGCAACTCTATTAGCGGTGCAATTGAATGTCTAACCAATAAAAGCGCTATTGAGCTGAATGCCGAGCTGCACGCCAACTAAGTACAAGCAGCTGATAATTAAGCCCGATAAAAAGGGGGCCAGAGCTAAAACTCTGACCCCCTTTTTATCGGCTATTTATTATTGGCCGGCAATAACTACTCCGAACCCCCACCAAAAAACAGAGCACACCCGCATCTGCAACCCACCGTAACATCGGTGTCACCTGCTGTGACAGCCCTTGCAAAGATAGATGATCCACCTCGGAATACTTGAACAGTCGACCAGCTACAGGCTAAGGTGCATCAGTAAAGATGTAATCTGCAAAATATATAACTATTCCCCTAAGCGCCAGCCGCGCCAATCAGACTCAAAAAAGCACCACCAACAATAATAAAATACCGAGGCTTACCGATGAAATTTATCAAACAGCTACCAACATTGGTCGCTATTCCTACATTGCTCGCCAGTGCTATCGCTACTGCCGCATTGCCGGGCACACCGCGCTTGGACTGGATGGCCGTCGATTTTTCGATTATCGAAGTCAATCACGCCGCCACCGCCTATAACGATTTGTACACCATTAAAACTCACGCCGACGTCGATGTACCTTGGGCCACCAGCTGGGGCTCGGGTGACGACGCCACACGCGCCGAATACCGCTTAAACGGCGAGACTGTCTTTACTCAAGATATCAGCGACAGCCAGGCTGGCATAGCTACCTTGGAAATCACTCAGGGCGGTCGCTACGATGTTACCGTGGCCCTGTGTAATGCTGATGGCTGTTCCGAATCCACCTCCAAGCCGATTGTTGTCGCCGATACCGATGGTAGTCACTTGGCGCCTTTGGCCTCTAATGTGGGCGAAAACAATAAATCTTACATCAACAGCAGCGGCAACACTGTCGGCGCCTACTTTGTTGAGTGGGGCGTATACGGTCGCCGATTCAATGTCGACAAGGTGGCCGGTGAAAATTTGACTCACATCCTCTACGGCTTTGCGCCAATTTGTGGTGGCGATGGTCTCAACGACAGCCTCAAAGAGATCGAAGACGGCAACTCCTTCAACGCCCTAATGAGATCCTGCGCCGGCCGCGAAGACTTCCAAATTACCATTCACGACCCTTGGGCCGCCTTGCAGATTCCACTGGATGGCACCCAAAACACCAGCGCGGCCTACAAAGGAACTTTCGGCCAGCTGATGGCACTGAAGCAGGCCCACCCGAATCTGAAAATTTTGCCTTCCGTCGGTGGCTGGACCCTGTCCGACCCCTTCTACTTCCTTGACGATGAAGTGAAACGCAAAACCTTCGTCGATTCAGTCGAAGAATACCTGCGCGTATGGAAGTTCTTTGACGGTGTCGATATCGACTGGGAATTCCCCGGCGGCAAGGGCGCCAACCCGACCTTGGGCGACCCTATTAACGATGGCGAAACCTATCGCATACTGATGCGCGACCTGCGCGCCATGCTGGACAAGCTAGAAGCTGAAACAGGCCGCTCTCTGGAACTGACCTCGGCGATAAGCGCCGGTAAAGATAAGATCGATATCGTCGATTACGGCGCGGCCCAGGAGTATATGGACAAGATTTTCCTGATGTCTTACGACTTCCACGGGGCCTGGACCAATGATGTACTCGGCCACCAGACTGCGCTCTACGCCACCGCCTGGCGCTCCGATGAGGAGTACACCACCGATAACGGTGTGCAGGCGCTGCTGGATCAGGGCGTAGACCCCGGTAAAATTGTAGTGGGTGCCACTATGTACGGCCGCGGCTGGACCGGCGTTAGCAATATGACCGATCCCAGCAATCCATTCACCGGCACCGCTACCGGCAAAGTGCGCGGCACTTGGGAAGACGGCGTTGTGGACTACCGCAATATCGTCAACAGCATGGAGTCTGGCAGCTGGGTCGCGGGCTATGACGAAATCGCCGAAGCGGCTTACAGCTGGAATGCAGCAAGTGGCGACCTGATCACCTACGACAACCCTCGCTCGATTGAGGCCAAAGGTCAGTATGTATTAAATAAAGGCCTTGGCGGCTTGTTTGCCTGGGAAATAGACGCCGACAACGGCGATATACTCAATGCCATGCACACAGGTTTGGGGCACTCTGAAGGCACGAGCAGCAGTTCTTCGTCTAGTTCGAGCGCTTCCAGTAGCAGCTCTTCAAGTTCGAGCAGCTCATCTTCTAGTAGTAGTTCTGGCATAAGCAGTTCCAGTAGCTCAAGTAGCTCGTCTTCTGGCGGCTCCGTCGGCAGCTGCGAAAACTTTGATACTAACGCAACTTATGCCACCGGCGACCAAGTGTTTAACGCCGGCTCTGGCTATGAATGCCTAATTAGCGGCTGGTGCTCGAGCGGCAATAACGCTTATGAACCTGGTGTTGGCTGGGCGTCCGACTCAGCGTGGAAGACAGCGGACTGTCCACCAGACAATAACGGTAGTTCTTCGTCAAGCTCAAGCAGCTCATCTAGCTCTTCCAGTAGTAGCTCAAGTGGCTCTTCTTCAAGCTCTAGCGGTTCTTTTTCAGGTGTTGATAATGACTTCAATGGTGACGGTATTGCCGATATCTTCTGGCGCAACACCGACGGCACTGCAGAAATTGCTATTGCTAACAGCATTGGGGCTATTGATCGTACCGAGAGTCTAAACAATAAGTCGACTGATTGGACTGCTCAGCAGGGTGATTTCAATGGCGATGGCGCGGTGGATACACTATGGCGCGACAGCATGACCGGCGCAGTTAAAGTTGCTATTAGCAATGCTAACGGTAATCAAGGTAACGTCCATAATATGGCTGCCAAAGGTAGTGCTTGGGAGGCCCATGTTGGTGACTTTAATGCCGATGGTCGCGACGATATTTTATGGCGCAAGCCATCAGTCGGTACGGTTGCCGTAGCTATTAGCGATGCCAATGGTGATCAGGCCCGTCTCGAGACCGGTTATTTCGACAAGGGTGCTGCTTGGGACGTTTTCGTCGGTGACTTTAACGGTGACGGTGGTGACGATATGTTGTGGCGTCGCGGTGTTACCGGTGAGTCTAAAGTTGTCCTAACCGATGCTAATGGTCAGCAAGCCAATGTAGTTAATGCTGCACCATTTGCACGTTTCACAGCGTGGGATGTTCAAGTGGCTGACTTTAACGGCGACGGACGTGACGATATCTTTTGGCGCAAGGGCGGTGATGGCACTGTAAAAGTAGGCATCAGTGGTACAGACGGTAAGCAGAGTTCTTCTGTAACTCATTTCGCCAAGTTTAACGCTTGGACTGCTTATCTAGCCGACCTTAATGGTGATTTTCGCCACGACATTCTGTGGCGTAGAGCGGCAACTGGAACCGTGAAAGTTGCCATCAGTGGCGCGACAGGTGGTCAGGCTCGTGTTGAGAATTTAGCTGATAAATTCTCTGCTTGGACCCAACTGCTGGCAAACTTTAATGGTGATGGTCGTGCCGACGTCCTGTGGCATAAGCCCGCTACTGGCGAAGTTATGCTTTCTATAAGTAATCCTCAAGGTAATCAGCAGAGTATGCAGATTATGGGCTCTAAACCATCAGGCTGGTCTCTCGTACACTAGAGTCCAACCTAGCGCATTAACAACCCGCGCCCTTGAAAAGGGGTGCGGGTTTTTTATGGCAAAATTTTGCTACCAACAAATGCTTAAGGCTTTAGGTACATCATTCAGTGTTACATACCCCCTGGAGAACAGGCAGGCTTTATAAAACTGCAAAGCAGGATCAGTCTAAAACACTGGATGACCGTAGCTCCTTTAAAGCTGCAAGACACCTGAACCATCACCGAGCCACATCCAGCTGTTTAAATGCTGCCCCTCAGAGTCATTTAGGCTTTTATAGAGCACTTCTGGGCAGCTACCTGAAGGCAAGTTTTCATTGCTTCGGCCGCGGTTAACCGAGTTATGAGCACTCAATTAACCATCTAGACTCAGAATTATGGCGCTCGAGCTATGCACCGGACAAACATGGCATTAGACCCTCTTTTGAATGCATCATTTGTGCAGCCTGAAAATATTCAGATTCATTACGTAACACAGTCGTAACCTGCGGTGACAGATTGCGACTAACGACCTAAATTACCTTCTTTTTAGTTTTCAAACGTTGATTTATTATTACTAAACAAGATATTGTTTATTCGTTAACGTAGAAAAAACCTCAGGCGGTAACGAATTTAAGGTTAGTCGGTTGAGAATACAGGGTTCCATTTAATACATGTCGCCCGCCGACACGCTACGCAAATAAAAAAAAT
Organism: uncultured Cellvibrionales bacterium; assembly: GCA_963933095.1. Taxonomy (GTDB): domain Bacteria; phylum Pseudomonadota; class Gammaproteobacteria; order Pseudomonadales; family Cellvibrionaceae; genus UBA1124. The sequence goes on along the minus strand of CAWVSV010000027.1, from coordinate 2,163 downwards.
CATAATGAGAGGCTATACCAATGAAATTGATTCAAGCCAACAAGCGCAAGCTTGTTAAAGCTATTGCCGGTGCTACCGCTCTAGTTGCCACTATGGGTGTTTCACTAGACATCCTGGCGGCGACCAAAAACGATCACAACAAAATGGTGATTGGTTACGTCAGTAACTGGGATCAGTGGAAAGACTCAGCTGCAGGTGTTCCCACTAAGGGGATGCTCAACCACGTCAATGTGCCTGTGGATCAGTACACTATCCTCAACTGGTCTTTCTTTGGTCTGGCCAAAGACGGTTCCCTGCACTCAAGCGATCACCGCAACAAAAAGATCTACTTAGAGAGCGAATCTCAAGAGCCAGCAGACCTACTGTACACGGATATTTACAGCAGCTGGGACCTGTCCATGTACTTCGGTGACGTGGATAAAGTTCAATTCGTAAGCCCCCTTGATGCTGGCCAAGCATTACGTGACCGTATTGAAGCTCAGGAGATTACCTACACGTCCAACAGCTGGACTCACACCCCTTCCGGCTTGACCGGTGACTACCCAATCCCTGTTAAAACGGTTGGCGGTTCACCCGGTATCATCGAGCATGCGAACTCTACGGGTTCCAAGGTGATGGCGTCTCTGGGTGGTTGGTCACTCAGCAAGCACTTTCCTGTAGTAATGGCTGATGATGCCTTGCGCGCCAGATTTATCGAAGATTGTGTAAAATTGATCGATATGGGCTTTGACGGTATTGATATCGACTGGGAGTACCCAGGCGATTTTGGTATGAATATCTTCGACCATGACCCACGGACCGAAGAAAACGGCGGTCGCACCATCGATCACGAGAACTTTGAACTGATGATGCGCGATATTCGCGCTGCGATTGGTCCCGATAAGCTCATCACAGCGGCATTCTCTGCCGACATTCGCAAGTTGCAAGGTTTTGATTGGGCTGAACTCGATTCCAGTATGGATGCTTTCAACATGATGACCTACGACTACAACGGTGGTTGGTCTAACAATGCGGGTCACAACTCCCCGCTGTATGATTACCCAGGTAGCGGTACCGGTTACGAGGACAATCCAGAAGTTGCTGCCGTTTTGGCAACCTTTAACTGGGATTCTCTGGCCACCTGGATGATTGGCATAGGTGTCCCTTCTGAAAAAATCAACATGGGATTGGCCTATTATGGTCGCTCTGTTGATACCGTTGATTTCGGCATGATTGGTAGCGAAACCATTAAACGCGCAGAAACCTTGGATCCTGATGGCCCACTCATGACCGCCGGTGATGCTGACTGGGAACCTTATGAAGGTACCCCAACTCATCGCGTCATTGAGGCCAACAAGGCTGGTTGGACCGAGGGCTGGGATGATTCCGCCAAGGTGCCTTACCTGAGTAAAGAAGGTAAGTTCCTGAGCTACGACAACGTCAAGTCTGTCGGTCTTAAGGCTGAATACTTGGTAGATCACAACCTCGGTGGTGTTATCATTTGGGTTGCTAATGGCGATCTGAATTGTCCTGGTGGAACGACCGGTGGTAATGGCAGTCCGTCACAACTTCCTGTTTGTAACAACCCTAATAACCCACTGATGGAGAAGGTTACCGACGTTCTAGCGGCCTATGGTGGCTCTGGCACTTCAAGCTCTTCAAGCTCTTCTTCAAGCGGCATATCTTCAAGCAGCAGCTCTTCAAGTAGCAGCTCTGGTGGTGGCGGCGTTATCGTCGGTAACACTTGTGATGCATATCCTATGTGGACAGGTGGTAGTACCACCGGCGGCATCGTGAAGCAGAACGGCGGAGACGCTTATACTGCTAAATGGTGGACTACACAAGAACCTACTATGAGCGCCAGTGAATGGACTCATTTAGCAGCATGTGAAGACATCATCGACAATAGCTCTTCTTCAAGTTCTAGCAGCTCTTCTTCTAGCTCTTCAAGCAGTAGTTCTTCTAGTTCTTCTAGCTCTTCTAGCTCTTCAAGCTCTAGCGGTTCATCAGCGGTTGATAACGACTTCAATGGCGACGGTATTGCCGATATGTTCTGGCGCAACACTGACGGCAGTGCAGAAATTGCCATTGCTACCAGCATGGGTACTATTGAACGTACCGAGAGCTTGAACAACAAGTCGACTGATTGGACCGCCCAGCAGGGTGATTTCAACGGCGATGGCG
>CAWVSV010000026.1:0-28252 GCA_963933095.1 uncultured Cellvibrionales bacterium | reverse complement strand
CTCAACACTCATCACAGACCACCTCAATACGACTGCCAAACACACCCAACTCAATCGCACTCAATGGCTTGGGCATTGCAACCTCAACACTCATCACAGACCACCTCAATACGACTGCCAAACACACCCAACTCAATAATATCTAGAGCATTTATGCCCCTAGCCATCCCAACACCCATAACTATGCTCGACTAACAATGCGGTAAAAATGCGAGTTTACCTTTTTATAGGCGCAGATATCATTGCCTACACCTGATTTTGCTTATATATTGTCGGTCTCATTAGGCAGCGCATTCGCTGCCTTTTTTGATGGTTTAGATTTAAGTACTTTTTAGTTGAAATACGGAGGGCCGAATGGCCACATTGATGAACACTTACGGCGCAAGAAAACTTACCCTAGTAAAGGGCGAAGGCAGCCGCGTGTGGGACGACCAGGGCAATAGCTATCTGGACGCCATCAGTGGCATCGCTGTGTGCAGCTTGGGCCACGCCCATCCCTCAATTGCCCGCGCCATTGCCGAACAGGCGAGCAGTTTGATGCATGTATCCAACCTCTACAATATTCCGCAGCAGGAACAACTGGCGAACATTTTGGTTGAACGCTCAGGGCTAGACAGCGTATTTTTCTCCAACTCCGGCGCCGAAGCTAACGAAGGTGCTTTAAAAATTGCGCGCAAACATGGCAACGACAAAGGCCTGAACAATCCTAAAGTGATTGTGATGCAGCAAGGTTTTCACGGCCGCACCCTAGCGACCTTGAGCGCTACCGGCAACCCAAAAGTGCATGCAGGTTTTGAACCTTTAGTAGAAGGCTTTGTACGAGTGCCCTTCGATGATGTTGAAGCGATAAAAACCGCCGCCGCCGAACATGACAATATCGTCGCTATACTGGTCGAGCCAGTTCAGGGCGAGGGTGGGGTGCACGTACCCGCCGACGATTACCTTAACAAGCTGCGCGCTATTTGCGATCAGAACGAATGGCTGTTGATGCTCGATGAGATTCAAACTGGCATCGGCCGCACCGGCGCTTTTTTTGCCTATCAGCACAACGGTATATTGCCGGACGTAGTGACCTCGGCTAAGGGTCTAGGCAACGGCGCCCCCATTGGTGCGGTGCTAACGCGCGGCGCAGCCTCCACTGTTTTACAGCCAGGAAATCACGGTACCACCTTTGGCGGCAACCCGTTGTCTTGCTCGGCTGCTTTGGCGGTGATGAGTGAGATGAACGACGAGCTGATCGCCAACGTAAGTATCTTAGGCGACACCTTAATAGAAGGATTTAAAGCCGCATTAGAAAGCTGCGATAGCGTGGTCGAAATTCGCGGCAAAGGGTTGATGATCGGTATTGAACTGAATAGGCCCTGCGCAGAATTGGTTGATAGCGCCCGCGAGGCCGGCGTATTGATTAATGTTGCCGCTGGCAACACCGTGCGTCTACTGCCGACCTTTATTCTCACTGACGATGAAGTGTCCGAGTTAGTGACCAAAGTCTCCGCGGTCATCAAAAACTTTTAATTTTATGCCCCGCCTCGCGGGAATAAGCAAACCGTTTTAAGGAAATGCCACCATGGCAAATCAAGCTAATAAACCCAGACATTTTTTAACCTTGCTGGATCTCGATCCAGTTGAGCTAAACTCCGTCATTAAGCGCGCCATTGAAATGAAAGCTCTGCTTAAAACTGGCAGTGATCAGGCTGCCAACAGCGTATTTAATAACAAGGTGCTGGGCATGATTTTTGAAAAATCGTCCACCCGTACCCGCGTATCATTTGAAACAGCCATGGCGCAACACGGCGGTCACGCCTTGTTCCTGTCATCGCGCGATACCCAGCTGGGTCGCGGCGAGCCGATTGAAGACTCTTCCCGCGTCTTGTCGCGCATGGTTGATATGATCATGATCCGCACTTTTGGCCACGACAAGATTGAACGGTTCGCCGAGTATTCAAAAGTGCCGGTGATCAACGCCCTGACCGATGACTACCACCCTTGCCAACTACTGGCCGACGTACAGACCTTTGTCGAGGAGCGAGGTTCTATCGCCGGAAAAACGGTATCCTGGGTTGGCGATGGCAATAACATGTGCAACTCTTACATCAACGCTGCACGCCAGTTCGACTTCGAATTAAAGATCGCCTGCCCTGAAGGCTTCGACCCCAAGGCCGATTTAGTGACCGCCAACTCAGATCGCGTAAGCATTAGTCGCGACCCTAAGATCGCAGTTCAAGGTTCCGACTTAGTGGTAACCGACACCTGGGCCTCGATGGGCCAGGAAGACGAAAAAACCGCCCGTGAAACTGCTTTTAGCGGCTACCAGGTGAATAGCGAGTTAATGAGTCATGCTCATAATGATGCTCTGTTTATGCACTGCCTACCGGCGTATCGCGGTATGGAATGCTCGGCCGAGATGCTGGATGGGCCGGACTCAGTTGTGTGGCAGGAAGCTGAAAATCGCCTACATGCGCAGAAAGCATTAATGGAATTTTTACTCAATCACTAGCTTCGACAGCATCTTATTGATGCTAGCAATAGAGCCCTAGCCTGCAGCAATCTAATCGTGCGGTTTGCTAGGGTCTTTCATTTAAATAAAAAACGCTGATATCTGAAAAACCAGCGAACTGATGCATATTTCGAATCAGTAAGATCGTGGGCGAAAATTCGCCCTTTGCCCGGTGTGATATTTACCTGCCATATTGCCAAGCTAATCAAGATTACCGAACTGGTGTTAGAAACAACCAAAGCTGATATCTACCTCGTGGCTTAAAAATGGTATCGGGCGGCCTACAACACCCATGCCCCAATAAGTTACTAGCCAACAGGCGCTACTGCCAGGCTCGGCGTTTACGTACGACCAGCCGCAGTGAAACAAAGCGCGACAACGCCATTCAACCTGACCGCCGGCTAAACTTAGATCGTCGCCAGCACACCATTCATTAGCTATTGGTTCAAGGCTCCGTTAAAATTGCGCCTTTTGTGCTGTCCTCAATGGACCGCACCCTACCGCTTAACGGGCTAGATACACCCTATGAATATTCGCGATCTTCTCACTGAAAAAGTCCAGTCCGCTATGACTAGCGCCGGTATCCCGTCGGAGTGCGCGCCCATTGTTGCACCGAGCAAAAAAGCCGGCTTTGGTGATTATCAAGCCAACGGAGCCATGGGCGCCGCCAAGGTGATGAAGACCAACCCGCGCGCACTCGCTGCCAGCATCGTTGAAAACTTAGAGCTAGACGGAATCGCCGAAACGATAGAAATCGCCGGCCCCGGTTTTATCAATATTCATTTGTGCCCTAAATGGCTAGCGACCCAATTAGCGCATGCTCAACTTGATGAGCGTCTCGGTATCACTGCGGTAAGCGACCCACAGACTGCGGTCGTCGATTACTCCTCACCCAATCTCGCCAAAGAAATGCATGTCGGCCACCTGCGCTCGTCAATTATCGGTGACGCTCTGGTGCGCCTACTGGAATTTCAAGGACACAAGGTCATTCGTCAAAACCATGTTGGCGACTGGGGCACCCAATTCGGCATGCTCACCGCCGAGCTCGAGGAGCACTTAAGCGCTGATGACTCAGTAATGGCGCTCAATGACCTAGAGGTTTTCTACCGTCAATCTAAGCAGCACTTTGATGCAGACCCTGCCTTCGCTGACAAAGCACGCGAATACGTGGTGAAACTTCAGGGCGGAGACCAAAATATTCTCAAACTGTGGGAACAATTTAAAACGGTATCGCTAAAGCACAGTGAAGAGATGTACACGAATCTTAATGTCACCTTGAAACCGGAAGATGTCAAAGGCGAAAGCTTCTACAACGACGACCTCTCGGTATTGGTCAAAGAGCTGCAAGAGCAAAATCTAGCGGTGGAAAGCGAAGGTGCACAGGTCGTATTTTTAGACGAGATGGCCGACAAAGAAGGTAATCCGTCGCCAGTACTTATTCAGAAAAAGGGCGGTGGCTATCTCTATGCCACCACTGACCTCGCCGCCCTTCGCTATCGTGCCGACACGTTACAAGCCGACCGCGTCCTCTATTTTATTGACGCCCGCCAATCACTGCATATGCAACAGGTCTTTACTCTGGCCAAAAAAGCCAACTTCGTCCCCGCTACCACCAGCCTAGAACACCACGCTTTTGGCACCATGATGGGCGCCGACGGCAAGCCATTTAAGACTCGCGCTGGCGACATTGTAAAACTGGCCGATCTGTTGGTAGAAGCTGTTGAACGCGCCGAGAAACTGGTGCGGGAAAAAAACACCGACTTAGACGATGAGCAGGTTCTCGAAGTCGCTCGCAAAGTCGGGATAGGCGCGGTCAAATACGCCGATCTTTCCAAGACCCGCACCAATGACTACATCTTCAGCTGGGAATCTATGCTCAGCTTCGAGGGCAATACCGCTCCTTATTTGCAATACGGCTACACCCGTATTCAGAGTATTTTCCGCAAGGCAGGTATTAGCGCTGCCGATCTCGAAGGTGAGCTAGCGCTTGAAGTTGATCAAGAAAAAGCCTTGGCTCTGAAACTGCTGCAACTATCTGAGTGTTTGGAGGTTGTTGCTCGTGAAGCCTATCCACACATATTGTGTAATTATTTGTACGAATTGGCCTCACTCTACATGAGTTTCTACGAAGCCTGCCCGATCCTGAAAGATGGCATCGACACCGCTACCCGCAACAGCCGACTGCAGCTGTGCGCACAGGTAGGTAACACGCTAAAAACCGGCCTAGATCTGCTGGGGATTGAGGTGATGGAAAGAATGTAATTTCTCTGAATAGGAGAATGCTTTAACGGCTTTTTTAGGCTGCGATGTAACCCGACCTGTTGCCATCAGACCGCGCAGGTATTTCCCTCAGCACCCGGTTAAGCAATGCAATCGCGCAACTAGCGCGACTGCAGGCATGATTATCAAAAACTCTGCAACAGGGTGTAATTGGCTGCCTGTCGTGCAAACGTTGAATACATTGGGTAGTACTCGCCCGAAGTGCTTAAAAAATCTGCTTTTGAACAATTCAAACCAAAACTGGACATGAAATCAATGGCGATACTGCTCTCAAAATCACTATCGAGCCATTGCTCAATAATGTGATTAATTAAGGCAAGTCTGATTTTATATGGACAAAAGACTATCTACTCTGCGTAAAGACTGCAGCAATGGTGAAGCCTCCACAGGCAGAGCCTTAAAATATTCTTCTGCCATAGGCGCGACAGCACAACCCTGTGGCAACGGGAGATTCAGCTCAATAAGCTGCTGCAAGCGAGGCAAAAAAATAAACTGCAGCCACTGAGGGAAATTCAACGTATCAATACAAAATGGCTGAGTGCTTGAAAGCGCCTTACTGGGCGGAGCCTCAGACTGCCACATCTGCAGTTGCCGAAGTTCAGTTTCGATACAGATCAAACAACATTGTATTTTTTTCGGCACTACACCCTCCGCTTCAAAAAAAATCAAAAATAGTCATTTTATCGTGAGCACCAACAGTTGACGCTTTAGGCGAGGAGGTACTGCGCACAAAGAGGGCCGACTGCATGGATGCAGGAGGTAGAACAACACAGGAGCAGTTGTCGAGTGTACATTTTTTACATGACCGACCGGTCACTTTCTTGCGTCCCTGCAATCGTGACATACCGTTCATCCTGAACATAAGCACAGCGCCGACGCGACCGCCACGGACGGTGGAAGTGCAGGTTTTGCAGGAGCAAAAACCTGCCAGCTATCGCGGAGAAAGGGCATTTTTAGTAAATACAGCGTTTAAACGGTGGCAAGCTATTTAATATGGCCGGACCATAACGCTTAGTCACTATGCGCCTGTCCATTAGAGAAATAGTCCCTGTGTCACTCTCCCGCCGCAGTAAACGCCCACTAGCCTGAACCAATTTCATGGCAGCGTCGGGTACGGAAATCTCCATAAACGGATTGCCGCCGCGCGCCTTGATCCAGTCTGACAGTGCCGCCTCGACCGGGTCATCGGGTACTGAAAAGGGAATTTTGGCGATCACCACATGGGTGCAGTAGTTGCCGGGTAAATCTACACCCTCGGCAAAACTGGCCAAGCCAAAGAGAATACTGCCCTGATTCTTGTCGATGCGCTCTTTATGTTGTTTGATCATGGCCTGTTTAGAGCGGTCACCCTGTACCAAAATCAAATCCTGCCAGTGGTTCGGCAATGCATCGTAGACATCGAGCATCTGTCGGCGCGAGGAGAACAGCGCCAAACTGCCCTCGTCTTTACTCAGAAGTTCAGGAATAGCCTCAACAATCGCCAATGTATGCTCCTGCGCGCGGCCGCCATCGACAGCGGCCAGCGGCACCTGCAAGGTGGCAGCATTAGCGAAGTCGAAGGGGCTTGGCACCATCTGGTAGCAGCTGTCGGTTGGCGTGCCGGCGCGCATTTGATAACGCGAGAAATTGCCCAATGCTGTTAAGGTAGCCGAAGTCACTACGGCGCCACAGCACTGCTCCCACAAGCTGTACTGCAAAGTTTTAGCTGCCAAGATTGGGCTTGAACAAACTTCAAAATCGATGAGGCCGGTGCCGTCGATAAGGGTAAACCAGCGCGCTTTGGGCACATGGGTATCGCCATCGGGGATCGCGTAGCTAGCCCAGAGTTCCAGATTAGCCTCGGCGCGAGACTGCCAAGTACCGATATGTGGATACCAATTTTCCAAATCAGCCTTAGGCACAGGGCAGTGAGCATCCTCCATGGCCTCGTCTAGCTCACTACTCATTTTACCGAGTAACTCGGCCAGACGCTCGAAGCTGCGTTTTAGTTCTACCGCCATCAGCATCAACTCCTGCGGCACTATGCCTTGGGCAAAACGATAGCGCAGCACTTTATCGGTCGGGTCAATGGTTTCAGCTAGTATTTGCAGCTGCGGATAAAGTAAATTCAGCTGTTTTTTACAGTCGAGCATAGCTGCCGGTAACTGCTCGGCGAAGCGGTCAATATTACCTGCGCCAGAAATTTCGCCGAGCATACTCGACAACACCTTATTGCTCTGCTCCAGCCACTTACTGGTCGATTGCACTCGGCTGGTGTGGGCAAAATGATTCAGCGCCTTGTCCGGCAGATGATGACCTTCATCGAACACATAAATAGTTTCGCTCGGGTCCGGCAGAATAGCGCCACCGCCGAGGGCGAGGTCGGCCAGCACTAGATCGTGATTAGTAACGATAACATCGGTGCTGCCGAGGCTGTCGCGCGCCTTTAAAAAGGAGCAGGAACTGACATTTGAGCAGCGGCGTCCGGTGCATTGGCGGTGATCGGTGGTAACGCGGCTCCAGTCCTCTTGCTCTAAGCTGTTCTCCCAGTTATCGCGGTCGCCATCCCACTTATTAGCCGCTAGCGCCTCCATCATCGAACTGTAGAGTTTAATACCCTGCTCGCCGACTTGCATAAATTCATCTTCATACAGCGATTGAGTGGGGTTAAGATTACTCTCGTGCTCCATCAACAGCCGATCTAGCTTGGACAGACATAAATAGCGGCCACGGCCTTTAGCCAACGAATAGGAAAACTCTAAACCGGAATGCTGCTTTAGGTCGGGTAGATCTTTTTGAACAATCTGTTCCTGCAGGGCAATAGTGGCAGTGGAAATCACCAGTTTCTTACCCATCGCCTTAGCTAGAATAATCCCCGGCAACATATACGCCACGGTTTTACCGGTGCCCGTGCCCGCCTCTACCACGCAGACATGGCCTTCGCTGTCGCGTTTATCCTCATCGTCTAGCTGAATATTGCCGATGGTTCGGGCAATACTAGCAATCATCAATTTTTGCCCGTAGCGGGACTGCAGCCCTTTACTGTCGAGAAAATTTGAGTAGGTGGACTGGATCTGTTTTTTTAGGTCGTCGGTCAGCACGGCGGTCACAGCATATTTAAAGAACAATCATTTTAGCACGTTGCATTTAGGAATTAACAAAATACCAGCGGCCATCTCGGCAAACAAACTGTGAAGTCTCGCGATGCAGTTGTGCGCGACCCTCACTCTTGAAGCTAGCGGCAAACTCGACCTTGCCGGTGTCATCATCCGCCAAGCCATTACTGCTAGTAAGTATTTGCAAACCTAGCCATTCAGAGTTTAAAGCCCATGTTTTAATAGCTTCTATATCCAGCTGCAAGCGCTGCTCTAGCACCCAGGTATCAACAATATACTGAATTTGACCGGTAGCATGAGCGCAGTAGCGCGAGCGCATCAACTGCTCTGCGGTATAAGCAATCTCGCGCCCCTCTAATAACGGCTGGCAGCAACTTGAAAAAGTCGCCCCACTACAGCAGGGGCAGGGGCTTGCAGGTGCCCGTGGGCAATAACACTCAGGTAGCATTGTTAGACCAATATCTGTATCTTGGCCGAGCATTTTAGCCCCGATTAAGCGATGACAGAAGCGATGCCAACAGCCATGAGCGATTTTAACGATATCCGCCCTTATCACGACGATGAAGTACGGGTGACGCTGGATCGAATTCTGGCCGACAAAGAGTTCTCACTATCAGTGGCTAAGCTGCGTTTTCCGCGCCTGAGCCGCACTCTGCCGTGGCTAATGCAACCTATCGCCAAAGCCATACTCAAAAGCGAGCTGGCGGGCATTCAGTGCGTGGCGGAATTTCAAAAAGTGGTAGAGAAATATCTGCGCGGCATGATGGGTGGCAGCGCAAATGCACTGACATCATCGGGACTGGACAAACTCGATCCGAAACAGGCCTATTTGTTCGTCAGCAACCACCGCGATATCGCCATGGATTCAGCCTTTATAAGCTGGTCCTTGTTCAAAAACAAACTTGATACTCCGCGCAATGCCATTGGCGACAACCTGCTCAGCAAACCCTTTGTCTCCGACTTAATGCGTCTAAATAAAAGCTTTATCGTCAATCGTTCGGCCACCAAACCGCGTGAAAAATTTAAAGCGGCCAAATACCTATCGTCTTACATTTACCACTCGCTGGTAAATGAAAAAGCTAATACTTGGATCGCGCAGCGCGAAGGCCGCGCCAAAGACGGTATCGACCGGACCAACTCAGCGGTCATCGGCATGTTTGGTTTAAGTAAGCCAAAAACCGAAGACTACGGTGACCACATCGCCAAACTCAATATTGTGCCAGTATCCATTTCCTACGAGTGGGACCCCTGCGATGGCGCCAAAACCCGCGAGCTCTATGCCCAGACTACCCAGGGTAGCTATGCCAAGCGCGAACACGAAGATATAGAGAGTATCGCCACCGGTATTGCTGGCCGTAAGGGCGCGGTGCACGTAGCCTTTGGTGATGTCATCAGCAGTGTTTTTAACTCGGCTGAGGCCGTGGTCACAGAAATCGACCGACAGATTATCGACAACTATATACTGCAACCGAGTAACTGTTTGGCCTATATAAAACTTCACGGCGAGCTACCTAGCGCAGCACGTTATTCAAGTGAGGCGCTGCCCTTTACTGAAAGCGCACTAAAGACCGAACAAATAGAATTTGAGCAGCGGTTGGCTGCTGTACCCACCGAGCAGCAAGCAATATACCTCGCCATGTATGCCAACCCACTTATCAGTAAATACTCCGAATAGCGTAAAAAATTCTAAAACATGGACGCCCAAAGCTATACAATGGCAAATTAGATAATTGCTCTAGAGTATAAAGTACCACACAGTTTTATATGGACTAACGACAACTCACGGTTGAGATATTGTCATGAATATACAAGTATTAAGCATTGCCAAACAATCAAGCCCCCGCCTCCGTCTGGCGCACAGCTGCTCTGCACCTACCTCGTCAACCAAAAATCTGACGTTTTACAACAAAATCATTTGGATTACCGGCGCCTCATCCGGCATAGGTTCTGCGCTGGCCAGACATTTAGCAGCGCAAGGTGCCCGTCTGATACTGTCCTCACGCCGCATAGAGAAACTCGAACAACTGCGGACAGAACTTGTCAATAGCTCGCAACATCAAGTGTTTCAGCTGGATTTAGAACAGCCAGAAGCGCTTTACACTCGGGTTCAAAATGTTATTAGCGACTGGGGGCCTATCGATATCCTCATCAATAATGCCGGCATCGCCCAGCGCTCGCGAGTACTAGAAACACAGCTAGCGGTTGACCGCCGTATTATGGAGATCAATTTCTTTGGTACTGTCGCTATGACCAAAGCAATATTGCCCAGCATGGTCGCGCGAGGCACCGGCCAAATTATGACCGTAGGCAGTGTTGCCGGAAAAATCGGCTCGCAAACACGCAGTAGTTACTCGGCCTCTAAACACGCGCTCAACGGTTATATGGACAGTCTTCGCGCCGAAGTTTGGCACAGCGGTGTACACGTGCAGTTAGCCTGCCCCGGCTGGGTCAATACCGATATCGGAAAAGGTGCGCTCGACGGCAATGGCAACGCTCTAGCCGATAAAGTTGGCACTATCGATTTTGGTATCAGCGCCGAAGATTGCGCCCAAGGCATTGCTACAGCATTGCTGATGCATCGTGACGAAACCATTATTGGACGCGGTTGGGTGCGAATGGCACCGGCCCTAAAAAGAATTTTTCCCAGTTTAGTCAACCGCATAATGCGCCGTAAAGTGTATCGATAATACCAGGACAGTAGTCAACGACGAGAATATTGTGCGACCAATAGAAGTCAGTTGATGCAGCAGCAACCGTAACCCTGCTTAGCAAATACTGCTAACGCCCAAACTATAGACATTGGATAGAGGTGAGGGCTTGGTAGAGGTACAATAAAGGCAATTGAATATCATCACACTTTCCGCTTCAATTTCCGCTTCAATTTCCACTACAGGCCACCCCCAATGACCCAAGCTATCGAGACTTTAGGGCAACTGTTTGCGCAGATGCACGTAAACGTGCGCTGTTATGATATCGGCCGTCGCGTCGAACAACTGAGTGCGGAACAGTTTCAAAGCTTTGAAGAGCTGCGCAAGCCCTACCCCCGACCGCACTTACAGCACGCTTTAATCGGAGTAGTGTTCTGGCAGCAACAAACCATTGAGCAACCTTCGGTTTGGTGTTTACGCCTGCCTCTCGACGAGCAGGGACTGCTCATCCCGAGTGAGCGCGACCGCTTCTTGCAGCACCTATTGATTGCGGTAAATAACAACCTCAATGCCGAAAAAAAACAACAGCAACTCAGCGCGGTGCTCGAAGGAAACCCCTATACATTTACCCCACCACAAGAAAAACAAGCGGCGTTTAACGCTAAAATCAAGGTCTGTCTTAAATTACCGGCCAGCCAGTATCTAGCCCCGACTCTGGATTATTTACATGGCAGTGATTACAGCCAATGGCAAACGGTGGCCCTACAAGGACTGGCTGATCTCACAGCGCGCTGGCAACAACCCGAATGTCATCAAGCGCTTTTGCACGCCCTACCTAGTGTGCCAACCAGTGTGCTCATCAGCCTATGCCAGTGTCTGGAAAATGAAGCTATAGACGCCGCCATAGCCGAGGTATTATTGCAGCGTATTAGTCACACGCTGAGTACCAACAACAGCGACAATAGCAGCGCAAAAAATGCCACTCTAGCCGCCTGCTTGCGCGGCCTATCTTTTAGCGTTTCAGCCACACACGTTCAAACAGCAGTCGACAACATTTTGCACGGCAGCACACCCGACGATGCTGTCGATATAGAAATAATCGCCACCCTGGCCACGCGCTTAGCCCCGCAGTTAATCAATGGCGGTAATCCTCTGGTCTTTATGGAACTACTGGCGCAACACTCCGAACAGGCTTTTATCGGCGTAATGTCAGAACTCTTATATCAACCAGAGATTAGAGAGCCCTTCTTAACTGGCATGCGCCTACCCGACCGCTCTGAAACGTTATCCAAAGCCATAGGCGCGCTCCTACAGCCAAGCCACGCAGTGCATTAGTATTGCCAATATTGAATGGCGATTTAAAACCATTATTCAAGGCTAAAAGGACATTGTTTCAACCAAGCCAACTGCTGGGCTGAATATTTATGCTGTCTGTGCCTATACTTACAAAAAGTCCCATTTTTTATAGACTGTAGGCATCAATGAACCAAAGCCCCGCTTACCGCGGCCTTGCCCTCGGAGGCCGGTGTGAATGTTCTTTTAGTTGAAGACAGCGCCACGCTGCGCTGCGCCATGACGACTTATATCCTAAATGCCGGGCACCATGCTTTAGTTGCCGAAAGTGGCGAGCGGGCTCTGCAGCTAATCGAAAATTCAGCCGTTGATCTGATCATAATGGATGTCGAGATGCCAGGACTCAACGGCTTCGAAACGACTCGTTTGATTCGCGAATGGTTGAAAGGTTTTTGGCTACCTATTATTTTTGTGACCGGAAAAAATGACGAAAAAAGCTATACCGAGGGCATTGCTGCGGGGGGCGATGATTACCTCATCAAGCCCATTAGTTCGGTGATTCTGAAGGCTAAAATTCACGCCATGGAACGCATTATTCAGATGCGTAACAAGCTGAGCCAACTGAATAATGAATTGGAAAAACTCAGCCAAACCGATAGCCTAACTCAAGTTTATAACCGCCGCGCCTTTGATGATATCGCCCAAAAATATTGGCTTGTGGCCACCCGAAGACACAGCTCAATTAGTGTATTAATGCTGGATGTCGATCACTTTAAACTCTACAACGATCACTACGGTCACCCCGCCGGCGACAACTGCTTAGTACAAGTGAGCGCCGCGATGAAAGCGAGTCTTTTGCGACCAGAAGATACGCTCGGACGCTATGGGGGCGAAGAGTTTATCGTCATACTGCCTGACACTGATCGCCAAGGTGCCGAGCAATTGGCAGCGACCATACGCCGTAATACCGAAGAGTTGCAAATTGAGCACAAGGGTTCACCGACCGCGGCTGTAGTCAGTATTAGTATTGGCGGCGCCACCTGTAGTAACACCATGGACAGCAGCCTAGAAGGGCTAATCAAACAGGCTGATCAAGCGCTGTACAAATCTAAGCAGGCCGGCCGCAATCGTGTCACAACAGAAGACGCTTGCGCCCACAAAACGGTATTAATTGTCGATGACGATCAACTCAGCCTAGAGATTGTGACTGACCTGCTGCGCGAGCACTGCAATATTGTCACCGCCGATGATGGTCAGGAGTGCCTGGACATTGCCCGCAATATTCTTCCTGATTTAATCTTGCTGGATATTCACATGCTGGGCATGACTGGCAACGAAGCTTGCCGCCAGCTAAAAGGCACCCCTCGTACCGCTAGTATTCCAGTGATATTTATATCGAGTGAAGATCATAATACGCAGATAAAACTGGTCAAAGCAGTCGGCGCCAACGACTGCATGCAAAAACCGCTGGATGCAGACGCACTGCTAGATAAAGTCAGCCGCTACCTGCTTTGACCGAGTAAAGCAGCCAGTTTAGGCTGTATTCTGTAAGCCTTGGCGCAGGTATCTACTCAGCGCTGCGGCACATCATTAGAGCGATGTGGTGCGACGATACTACATAGAGCGAATTTCAGCTGGTGCGAAAGTGCAACTAAACAGACCGTGATCTCTCTGGAGAGGGCATATCGAAACTGGCTTTACTATAACGGCAAAGCCAAACAGACACTTAACCGCGACCGGTGTGCCAAATCACATCACGAGCGTGAGCGTCGACCTGATCAGCCACATTTAATACCAGCGCAAACAGGGCCATGCGCACAAGAACGCCGTTGTCAGCCTGACGAAAGATAGCCAAATTCGGATTGAGGTTCAAATCATTATCCAGTTCATTGGCGCACGCTCTGGAGTCACGCGGCAGCGGATGCATAATCACGGTGTTGGGTTCGCAGTACTGAGTGTAGATAGACTGATTGAGACGAAAGCGACCGCGGTATTGATCGGCTTCTTCTTTAGACTCAAACCGCTCTTCCTGAATACGAGTGGAATAGGCAATATCAACGCTGACAATACTGTCTGTCAAATCTTCGGATATCTGTACTTTATGGCCCGCCGCGCGCAGCGCCTCGACGATAGACTCCGGCATCGCCAGCTCTGGTGGCGACACTAAGGTCAGCTGTATGTTGCTAAACAAGCACAATAATTTGCACAGCGAATGCACCGTACGACCGTGTTTGAGATCGCCAATCATGGCTATGCGTAAATTATCTATATCGCGGCCGCGGCCAGCAAGCTCTTTGCGAATGGTGTAGAGATCTAACAACGCCTGAGTGGGATGCTCATTGGCACCGTCACCACCGTTGATCACCGGCACCCGACTACCCTCGGCAAACTCAGCCACCGAACCGGCCTCGGGGTGGCGCATACAGATTACATCGCTATAGCCAGAAAGGACGCGTGCGGTATCAAACAACGACTCGCCTTTGGAGATTGCCGAGGTTTTAAAACCGGTAGTTTCACGCACTTCACCACCGAGCAAGTTAAAAGCGCTACCAAAGCTAACTCGGGTGCGAGTGCTGGCCTCAAAAAACATATTGCCGAGAATAGCGCCTTCAAGCACTCGAGTAACTTTGCGCCGCAGCGCGTAAGGTTCCATGGTATCGGCCACTTGAAATACACGTTCAATGTCGGCGCGCTGAAATTGAGCAATAGAGAGAATATGTGAGCCGGTAAATTCCACGGTAATTCCTGTAGCTAAGGGCAAAGTTGGCTATTTTAGCGTGAACTGCAGCTCGGGCCAATTTGAATATTTACTGATTGCTGGCTGAATAATACATTATAGCCAAAAGTCTTTCCCTGAGCGTTCGGCAAAGGCTTTAAGCGGCATCGAACACTCAGAGTTTGTTAGCCAAACACTACCGCATCTAAGACACCCCAAAAAACAATCTATCGTTTCAGTCCATCGTCGGTAGCGCAGAAAAGAGAGCTTTTATTTCTCAACAGCAATCAAGACCTATGTAACGGATACCTATATATTGCACATGACACCAATTCGGCCTCGGTATCAACGGCATTAGCTTAATGCACTAAAAACGCGCTAATTAAATTAACATTTAGTCGAACTCGGGTATTTCAGAAAATATCTGCACAGATCAAGAAAAGCGTTGGCTGGGCCGAGTTATTGCAGGCTAGCTATCAGCTCATCGGCATAAGTTTCCAATGCGGCCAACACCGCTAGAGCGCTGCTGTCGCCGGCACGTTCAGCCCGCAAATGGGCAATACGATTACCCAGCTCAAGCCTTGCCAGAGAACCACCCGCCAAGGGATCGGTTAGCCGTGCTCGACAAAAATTCTGCCACTGAATACTCTCTGGCGCACTGAGAGATTGCGGATAAAAACGACCGCGGTAGCGAAATAGTAGCTCTGCCATACGCTTGTCGCGAAACGGAAAGTTCTGCGGCGACGCTAATTGCTCCGCACTGGCATCACGCACGGCACTCAACAAAGGTTTATCGCTATTACTTAAAAATCCGTCATAAAGCATACGCTCAGGATCAGTGCGCTCAGCAAAACCACTTTTACTGTAAACCTGCTGCAACTTACCGGCGATATCGTAGCCCTGTAACTTTTTCCAGTTGGCATGACAGAGCTCGACATCCAAATTCAAACGGGCCGCAGTGCTGGCATCGACAAGTTTCGGCGTTAACAAGACTGGGCACTTATTCATATGAATCATTTTCAATGGCAAGCGCTCTATCCCTTCAGGTAAGTCTGCCGCCCGAGTAAACAAACGCTCACGAATTTCATCGACACTAAGCTCCAACAATGGCGTCGGGTCGCAGGCGAGATTAAATACAATCACACCATTTTTATTGACCGGGTGCAGGGCAATCGGCGATACCAGTGCGGCACAACCATTGACGGCAGGAAACATCGACGAGACGTGCAGTAAGGGTTTGCGCTCCGGCAAATTAATCAGTTCAGCCACACGGCGTTTAGTACGCAGTTGAAACAGATAAGCGTATAGCTTTGGCTGGTGCTGCTTAATCAACCGCGCCACATCGATGGTCGCATATACATCTGAGAGCGCATCATGAGCCGACTCGTGGGACAAACCATTGGCCACGGTTAGCTGCTCCAGCCTAAAACTGGGCGTACCATCGGCATGGTTCGGCCACTCGATACCTTCGGGGCGCAGGGCGCGCGTTAAGCGCACCATATCAATAATGTCCCAGCGCGAATTACCCTGCGACCACTCGCGCTCGTAGGGGTCGTAAAAGTTTCGATAGAGGCTATAGCGAGTAACCTCATCATCAAAGCGTAGCGAGTTATAGCCAACGCCACAAGTACCCGGCTTGGATAATTCCGCCAGTACACGCTGCATAAATTCAGGTTCAGGGACGCCCTCGGCCAGTGCTTTTTGCGGCGTTATCCCAGTCACTAAACAGGCTTCAGGTTTAGGCAGAAAATCCCCTGTCGGCTGGCAGAAAAGCATCAGCGGCTCACCGATTATATTCAAATCTTCATCGGTGCGAATACCGGCAAATTGCGAGGGCCGGTCTATCGAGGGGTCTTCACCCCAAGTTTCGTAGTCGTGCCAATACAAACTTTTCATAGTTGTTCCGAATAAAATAACTGTAGCAACTCTAGCACAGGATTTTATCAATCCGCGACTCACGGTATACTGCACAACATTGATATTTAGAAGGGGGCAATATGACTCAACTCACCGATCTGTTCGAGAATAACTTAGCTTGGTCCGAAGCTATCAAAAAAGAAGATCCCAACTTTTTTAGCAAACTGTCGCAACAGCAATCACCGAAATATCTGTGGATTGGCTGCTCCGATAGCCGCGTACCGGCCAACCAATTATTGGGCCTATTGCCGGGCGACATATTCGTACACCGCAATATTGCCAATGTGGTGGTGCACACCGACCTCAACTGTCTGTCTGTACTCGCCTATGCCGTGCAGGTACTCAAGGTTAAACACATTATTGTTACCGGACACTATGGCTGTGGTGGCGTGGCGGCGGCGATGGAAAATGAGTCTGTGGGTTTGATCGATCACTGGCTGCGCAATGTGCGCGATGTCTACTACCACCAGCAAGCGGAATTCACCGACATCACCGATAAACAAGATCGAGTGAACCGCCTCTGCGAACTGAATGTCGCCAGCTCAGTCGCTAATATCGCTCATACCTCAACCGTGCAACAGGCCTGGAAAGACGGCCAAGATTTAACCATTCACGGTTATATTTACAATATTCACGACGGACTACTGAAGCAGTTAATACCCGACGTTGTTGGCGTAGAACAGATTCCGGAACAATACCGTTTAAAATTGAAGGCAAGTCTCTAAGCTGAAAATAACGCGTCGGTTTTAGCGGCGAGAATAAAGTCATTGCGATGCAAGCCACCTATTTTATGGGTCCAAAAACGCACCGTTACCCTGCCCCATTCAGTGGTTAAAGCCGGGTGATGATCGTAGTCTTCAGCCAACCCACCTATGTTATTGGTAAACGCTAAAGCTTCAACAAAGTTTTTGAACGCAAAAACTTTTACCAACTGCGGTACCTGCGCAATATTTTCCACTCGCCAATCCGGCAACTGCTGCAGTAATACATTGTATTCGCCCACATCTACTTTAGGCGCATCGGCGCGACACGCGTCACACTCTTGTTGACTCAGTTCAATCATCGTATGTCCTCATAGGCTAGTATTTCAACGTTTAGTAACGATCCATCGGCAATAATATTTGCCAAGGTAGTAGTAACTATAGCGTATTCTAAAAATGAAAAACCCCAACACAGGGCTGGAGTTTTCAAATTAAATAACCCGTCTTAATAGAGTTTATTTAACCTTACTTTTTAAACTCTAAAATACCCTCTTCAATTTTAGCCTGCCAAATCTTTGGCCCTGTTTCGTGCACAGATTCACCCTTGCTATCAACAGCCACTGTCACCGGCATATCAACGAGATCGAACTCGTAAATAGCTTCCATGCCCAGCTCTGGAAAACCCAACACTTTGGCTGATTTGATCGCTTGAGAGACCAAATAAGCAGCGCCACCGACAGCCATCAAGTAAACAGATTCATTGTCTTTAATGGCTTCGATGGCGGTGGGCCCGCGTTCGGCCTTACCGATCATACCCAGCAGACCCGTTTCCTCTAGCATGGTACGAGTGAACTTATCCATGCGGGTGGCGGTAGTTGGGCCTGCTGGACCAACCACTTCATCGCCTACGGGATCAACCGGACCAACGTAATAGATAAAACGCCCTTGCATATCCACCGGCAGCTCTTCGCCTTTGGCGATCAGATCAATCATCTTCTTGTGTGCCGCGTCGCGACCGGTCAGCATCTTACCCGACAGCAAAATGGTCTCACCTGGCTGCCAATCTTTAACATCCTCTTTAGTGACCGTATTTAGGTCAACACGACGGACACTATCGCCCACTTCCCAAGAAATTTCTGGCCACTCATCCAAACTCGGTGGCACTTGTAACGCAGGACCGGAGCCATCCAAAGTAAAGTTGGTCAGGCGAGTAGCGGCGCAGTTGGGAATAATAGCGACGGGCTTATTGGCAGCATGGGTTGGGCAGTCTTTAATTTTTACATCGAGCACGGTGGTTAAACCGCCCAAACCCTGGGCCCCAATACCCAAATTATTGACCTTTTCCATCAACTCCAGTCGCAACTCTTCCGAGCGCGTCTCGGCACCGCGCGCCTGCAAATCCTGAATATCGATAGGGTCCAGCAGAGCTTCTTTGGCCATCGCCAACGCCTTATCGGCGGTGCCGCCAATGCCTATGCCCAAAATACCGGGCGGACACCAGCCGGCCCCCATAGCTGGAATCATTTTTAGCACCCAATCGACCACCGAGTCGGAGGGGTTGAGCATGGCAAACTTGGTCTTAGCTTCAGAGCCGCCACCTTTGGCGACCACATGCACTTCGACTTTATCGCCGGGGACAATTTTGTAGGTGATCATGGCAGGCGTGTTATCGCCGGTATTTTTACGTGCACCGTCGGGGTCAGCCAGTACCGAGGCGCGCAAGATATTCTCAGGCAAGCCATAGGCTCGACGCACGCCCTCGTTTACAGCATCTTCCAAACTGGTATCAGTTTCCCACTGCACACTCATGCCTACTTTCAAAAACACACTGACGATACCGGTGTCCTGACAAATAGGACGATGACCCATGGCGCACATACGCGAGTTAATCAGAATTTGAGCAATGGCATCTTTGGCGGCTTTGTTCTGCTCTTTTTCATAGGCCTCAGCCAAGGCTTTGATAAAATCTTTGGGATGATAGTAAGAGATATACTGCAGAGCATCGGCGATACTATCCGTTAAATCGGCTTGGCGAATAACTGTGGTCATATTTGACTTCTCAGCGTTGGGGGAATTAATCACGGCGCATGGTTTACACCTGCATGGTCGTTATTTTACACCAATCACCGCGAGAAAAAGATAGCGGAAATTTCTTGCTTTCAACAATTGCCGATCTAAACTAAAATTGTTGTAAGATTATAGAGGTACAGGCATCTAATGCCTTACATTTATACCTTTGGCGCTGCACATCGGCGCACTGATATGAACAAAAGCATTCGAAGCGGAGGTTCAAAGCTGAACCTCGGTAAAGCAACCTTGCCGCTAAATTTTAGCCGTTCGGTAAGGTGCCAAATCCTGCCCAAATCTAATCCAGATCTCTCTCTATTGCACTGCACTTATACAGTCGCATCGGTAGCTATCATTGCGTTTAAAAACTGGAGTTATTATGGCCACTCTCATTGAGTCCTGCCCGTTTTGCAATAGCGGACACCTGCACATTGCCCATCATTTGATTTCACATTCGGTAGTGTGCCAGAACTGCAAATCAAAAGGGCCACAGAGACGGGTGTTAGCAGAGGCGGTGCTAGACTGGAATCACAGTTCGCGTGTACTGCGCAGTATTCAGCGTGAAAAAATGCGCCCAGCACAATTTAAGCCACAGCAAAGAGCTGCGGCTGATAGTGAGCGTTTAATGAATTAGCTAACTATATACAGTAAACTTACTGTAGGCCGGCGCGCTTTTTAAGTTCACCCAGCTCGCGATTCATACGCACACGATAAGCGTCGATGGCCTCGATGGCCTCCTCGTTATTTTTAACGCGTGCCCCCAAGTCGTTACGAAGACGAGCCAGATCGGTATTGGCCTTGTTAGCTTTGTCGACGGTATCCTGCAAGCGAATGCGCTGCACATCTAAATTTTTCAATGCTTCCCCGATACGTACAGAGTCATCACTGGTAAGTTTCTTTAAACTGGCCAACTGTAGTTTGTGAGTATCGGCCAATGTTTGAGCCGACTTACTCGCTTTTGCCGCGGCCTTAGCCTGCTTTTCAATCTTCGCCAACTGACTGCTATTGATTTTAATGGTGGCGCTATTGGCTTTTATAGTTTTTCGATTGGTGTCATAAGACACGCCCCAAAGTTTACGAATTTCTGCATCGGCCCACTTTAACTTTGCGCTAATCGCCTCCACCGACTGGCTCGACTCTTCATTGCTGAAATCTAAGCGGCTCTCCAATGCTTGCAAGCGTATATCGGCACTTAGCAACAAAGTTTGCGTCTGTTGCAGCTTCCAAGCCAGATAACCGCTGCCAAAGGTTGCTGCAATCGCAACTATTAGCGCTAAACCCGCCACAATACCACCACCGACGGGTTTAGGCTGATCGACAGACACTGGCCGCACTTTGCTAGCATTGGTCGCTTTAGCGCTAGGCGATGGGGGGTTTACCGGATTAACTGCGGACTTAGTCTGACGCGCAGGTGTCGCCAGATCTTGATCGAGGGCGCCAACGGTTAACGTGGGTTCTTTGCGTTCCATAGTAGACCTTATATTCAACAACTGTTTGAGCGCAGTTATACCAAGAATATCGCCTAATAGGCAGCAGAAACTAAAAAGCCACCCAAAGGGTGGCTTTTTAGTGAGCCTTTCGGCCCTGGGAGTCAATTAAAACCTAAGCAAAGTTAGAATTTACGAAGTCCCAGTTTACTAGTTTCCAGAACGCGGCCATGTAATCAGGGCGAACGTTGCGGAAATCGATATAGTAAGCATGTTCCCACAAATCGACGGTCAACAACGGGGTAACGCTGTCGTCAGTCAAAGGAGTAGAAGCATTGGAAGTGTTAACAATGTCCAGAGTGCCGTCGGCTTTTTTCACTAACCAAGTCCAAGAAGAACCGAAGTTATTGATCGCAGAGGCAGTAAACGCTGCAGAGAACTTTTCGAAAGAACCAAAAGAGGCATTAATCGCATCAGCGATCGCGCCAGTGGCTGCGCCGCCGCCGTTAGGGCTTAAGCTATTCCAGTAGAAGGTATGGTTCCAGATTTGAGCGGCATTATTAAATACGCCACCGTCAGAAGACTTAACAATCTCTTCCAGGCTCTTGTCGGCAAGATCAGTGCCTTCAATCAAGCCATTAAGCTTAACAACGTAAGTGTTGTGATGCTTGCCATAGTGAAACGACAGAGTCTCAGCAGAGATATGTGGCTCGAGGGCATCCTGAGCATAAGGCAGTGCAGGCAAAGTAATCGCCATGAGTATTCTCCTATTTTTTATAAAGTGCGCTTGCGTGCGCCTAACTAATCAAATTCGGTATTGGTGGCTTCTAATAATAGGCCACCTAATTATTATGTTGGGATTATATAACAAAAAAAACCCTAACACTGTTAGGGTTTTTTTTGCAGAATCAGCGATAAATCGATGATGTCGTATTTTTCATTCCAGATTGCTCGTGAGTGGTTCTGAGGGAAGGCGAAAAATGTGAGTTTGCGCATTGCAAATGATCATTTTTCAACGCTGCCTCAGGAACTCTCACGGGCTAGATGGGATGAAAAATTACATCATGCCGCCCATGCCGCCCATGCCGCCGCCCATACCGCCCATGTCTGGCATGGCCGGTGCAGCTTCCTGCGGCTGGTCTGCAACCATACCACCAGTAGTTATCATCAGACCAGCAATAGACGCGGCCGCTTGAAGCGCAGTACGAGTCACTTTAGCTGGATCGAGAATTCCCATCTCGAGCATGTCGCCGTAAGTACCGTTACCCGCGTTGTAACCGAAGTTACCTTCGCCCTGACGAACCTTATCAGCCACAACCGAGGCTTCATCACCGGCGTTATCAACGATTTGGCGCAATGGTGCTTCCATCGCACGACGAGCCAATGCGATACCGGCAGTCTGGTCTTCGTTGTCACCTTCCAAGTCGGCAATAGCTTCAACAGCACGAATCAAAGCAGTACCACCGCCGGGCACTACACCCTCTTCAACAGCGGCACGAGTCGCATTCAAAGCATCTTCTACGCGAGCTTTCTTCTCTTTTAATTCAACTTCGGTGGCTGCACCAACTTTGATCACGGCAACGCCGCCAGCAAGCTTGGCAACACGCTCTTGCAATTTTTCACGGTCGTAATCAGAAGAAGACTCTTCGATTTGAGCGCGAACCTGAGCAACGCGAGATTGAATGTCTGCGGGTGCACCGGCGCCATCAACAATTACGGTATTCTCTTTGCTCATGGTAACGCGCTTGGCGGTACCCAAATGCTCAAGAGTCGCACTCTCTAGATCTAGGCCAATCTCTTCAGAGATTACTGTGGCACCGGTCAATACAGCAATATCCTGCAGCATGGCCTTGCGACGATCACCAAAGCCAGGTGCCTTACACGCAGACACTTTAACAATACCGCGCATGTTGTTTACCACCAAAGTCGCCAAGGCTTCGCCTTCAACGTCTTCAGCAACAATAACCAGTGGCTTGCCAGTTTTCGCAACAGCTTCGAGCGTAGGCAGTAGCTCACGAATGTTAGAAATCTTTTTATCAACCAGCAGCAAGAACGGAGCATCTTGCTCAACGCTCATATTGTCTTGGTTAGTAATGAAGTAAGGCGACAGGTAACCGCGATCAAACTGCATACCTTCAACGACTTCCAGCTCGTTATCGAAGCTATTGCCTTCTTCAACAGTGATTACGCCTTCTTTGCCAACTTTTTCCATAGCATTGGCAATAATAGTACCGATACTGTCATCGGAGTTGGCTGAAATAGTACCTACCTGAGCGATCGACTTGTTGTCGGTGCAAGGCTGAGCTACTGAGTGAATATGCGCAACAGCCGCAATCACGGCTTTATCGATACCGCGCTTTAAGTCCATTGGGTTCATGCCAGCAGCGATAGACTTCAAGCCTTCGCTAACAATAGCTTGCGCCAAAACAGTTGCTGTTGTGGTGCCATCGCCAGCATCGTCAGAAGCTTTAGAAGCTACTTCCTTGACCATCTGTGCGCCCATGTTTTCAAACTTATCAGCCAGCTCAATTTCTTTAGCAACAGATACGCCGTCTTTAGTGATGGTAGGCGCGCCGAAAGAACGCTCCAGTACTACATTGCGACCTTTAGGTCCCAAAGTAATCTTCACCGCATTGGCCAAGATATTTACACCAGTCAACATTTTCTGACGAGCGTCGTCGCCGAATAATACGTCTTTAGCAGCCATTATTAATTTCCTTAAGTTCTTGAATAGGGTGTGTAATTAATCGAGCCTTACGCGTCGAGCACACCGTAAATGTCGCCTTCGCTGAGGATAATTAGATCTTCGCCATCGATGTTGATGGTGTTGCTGTCGGCGTAGCGACCGAAAACCACCTGATCGCCAACGCTAACACTCAGCGCACGCAGCTCACCGCTGTCTAATGGCTTACCGGTTCCCACGGCAATAACTTCACCCTGGTTGGGTTTCTCTTTAGCCGCACCGGACAAAATGATGCCACCGGCAGTAGTCTCTTCTTCTTCCTTGCGGCGAACCACAACACGATCATGTAGGGGACGGATTTTCATCGAGTCTTGCTCCAATTAAGCAGTGTTATACAATTAGACGGGCGCGGCCCGTATAGATAATCAGTCTCTAGCTCGCGGCTAAAGCTATGAATAAGTGAGTATGGATATAGGGCCAAGGAGCCCCCTTTTCAATAGCCCAACGCCAAATAGTAAAATTTAATCGTCTTTTTTAAATTCGCCTTCAATAACATCCGGGCGCTTAGCCGCAGGAGACGCTTGATGGTCGAAAGTCTGGCCGCCCTGAAAGTTGCCACTAAACTGCCCCTGAGCAGCACCGCGCATTTGCATACGTTTCAATACGCCACCCACTAACAGCTGACGCAAGCCCGGTATTAAGCACACAAAACCAAAAGAATCGGTAATAAAACCCGGCGTCAACAGCAGTGCGCCGCCCACCGCTAGGCAAATACCCTCGGCCATCTCCTTCGCGGGCATCTGCCCTTGTGCCATACGCTGCTGGGCTCGCTGCAAAGTAGCCATACCTTGATGGCGCAGCAAAGCAAAGCCGATCATGGCCGTCAACAATACTAAAGCAACAGTATTAAATGCACCTATGCCGCCACCAACCTCAATCAACAGCCACATTTCTAGAATAGGAACAGCAATAAACAATAATGGGAATAGGCGCACCGAGATATCTCAATAATGAATGGGTAGGTATTAGATGCAGACGCGGCGCCAAAGTTCAAGACTGTGACGCCGCAAATAGCGCTCTTACTGTAAGTCTAATTAATTACCACGAATAACCCACACCGAAGCTCAGCTTCTTATCTTCACGACGATTGCCCTCACCCGGTTGATTATCGACGTCATATTCAAACTTAACCTCCCCTGTAAGCACCTCCATTAACGGAAAAGATAAGCCTGTATCTGTTGCCAGCTGCCAGTTACCCGCATCATCAAACGCTTGTATGTAGTGATTGCGGTTAAAAAGGCTACCAAACGAGAAGGCATAAGTGAAATCGCTGCCCATTTTCCAGCTGGTGCGGTCATTATTACTATCGAAAATATCCCCTTCGACAAAGTCTTCAGGCTCATCGAGAGTCTCCTTGATGGTGACGATACCGCCTTCGAATGACAGCGCTGTAGTGTCGGTTTCCCATACTTGGTAACCTAAACCAGTACCCAAGCCATACTGCTCAGCAATATCTTTAGTATCATCAACACCGGTAAAGGCCTCGCCATACCAATACCATTGGTCGGCAAAAAACCACTTGCCGCCATAGCTCAAGCGGTAGGTTTCAAGGGTCGCTTCACTGTCGACAGAATCGCTGTCGTAATCGCCAATAACACGATGACGCCAATCACCTTTACGCCACTCCATATCGACATCGGCATCGAGCTCGTCCTTTACCTTGTTGCCCCGATCATAAGAGCCACTGAGCAATGCTTTACCGCTATATTCCCAAGCGGCTACGTGAAACTCTTCAAACGGCTGCAAGTCTTCCACAGTGAGTAGAGACACAGTGCCAGATTGGCCGCCATCGCAGCTATAATTTAAGTCTGAGCCATTCATTTCCAACAGCGTACAGGCGGTGTCATTGCCAGTAACTTTAAACAAACTGCTGGTACTCATATCGTCAACTTGGCTTTTAGCCACCGCCAGCTCACCAAAACTGTCAGACAACCAGATAATATTATCGCCATCGAGCCGGGTTAAGTCGCCCTGCAGACGATCGCCATTTTTTAGCACCAACTCACCGGCAAAAGCCGTTGAACTTAATACAGTCAGCGCCATCAGCGCTAAACGAGAAAATCGTGAAAACATATAGAAACCTTTTAGATCAGAAAAAATGACAGCCAATATACTTTGCAATACTGTACCCAGTTAAGCACAACTGCAACGCGTTAAGCCTTAGTCGAGTGAATAAACTCCTGAGTCATGGGGTGACGCATAACGATTACTGAAAAAATAATCGCCGGAATGCCCATAACGGCAGCATAAATAAAGAACTCATAATAGCTACTGGCATCCACTAGCACACCAGAAAAACCACTAAAAAACTTGCCTGGCAAGGTCATAAAAGAGCTAAAAAGGGCGTATTGCGTGGCGGTATAAGCGCGATTAACCAGCCCCGACAAAAAGGCAATAAAAGCGGCATTGGCAAAACCACCACTAAAATTATCGGCGCTAATCACCAGCGCTAGCCAATTTACATCGGCCCCCACCAGTGCCAACTGGGCAAACAGTAAGTTAGTGGCGGCCACCATAATAGCGCCGGCCAACAGCGGCCGAAATACACCGAAGCGCACGACTAATATACCGCCGGTAAAGGCACCCAACAGCGTCATTATAAAACCAAATATTTTGCCCACTGCGGCGATTTGATTTTTACTGAAACCAAGGTCGAGATAAAAAGGATTAGCCATCACCCCCATCACAATATCGCTGATACGATAGCAGCCAACAAAAGCCAATATCACTAACGCAAAGCGACCATGGCGGTGAAGAAAATCGGCAAAGGGGCATACAACCGCCGAGACAAACCAAGCCTGCAAACGCCGCCATTTGCCCTTTTTTCCATGGGTAACATCATTGACCCACTCAGCTTCGAGCTGCTCGGTTGCGCTGTCTTTTTTATGTTCTGGTTCGTTCACAATAAGCACGGTAATAACGCCCACCGACATCAACGCCGCCATACTCAGGTAGGCGAGCTGCCAAGCCTCGGCTAGAGCGATGTCAAACGACCAATTACTAGGCTCGGCTATAAATAAGGTACCCGCGCCCGCCACCAACATGGCGAGGCGATAACCAAACACATAGGTTGCCGACATAGCGCCTTGATATTCGGTGATGACCGCCTCGATACGATAGGCATCGATCGCGATGTCCTGAGTAGCCGAGAAAAAAGCGATTAATACCGCCGCCAACGCCAACCACCACAACTGGGTTCGCGGATCGATGCCGACCATCAGCACAATACCGCCAATTACGCCCAATTGTCCCAGCAGCATCCAGCTGCGACGCTTGCCCAACAGTGACGTTAACCAGGGTAGAGGCAGGCGGTCGACCACTGGTGCCCAAAATACTTTAACCGAATAGGTTATACCGACCCAGCCGAAAAAGCCGATGGTAGATCGCGCCACCCCCATGTCATTGAGCCAGGCCGTGAGCGTAGAAAACACCAACAGCAGCGGCAAACCGGCGGAGAAACCGAGAAACAACATCGCCAGCACGCGTGGTTTGCAGTAGACGGCAAAAGCCGAAGTCCAGCTGGCAAGGTTTGATTGCATAGGGTTGATTAAATCCGTTTAGGTAGCCAGTTTAAGTGCAGTGTTTAGACGGACAGTTTAGTCACGGAAGTTATCAAACTGCAGCGGCATATCAATATCGGCCGAGCGCAAAGTCGCCATGGCCTTTTGCAGATCGTCGCGCTTCTTGCCGGTGATACGTACTTGATCGCCCTGCACCTGTGCCTGCACCTTTAACTTAGCTTCTTTAATAGTTTTGGTGATCTTGCGACAGAGGTCAGAATCCAAACCATTGCGCACGCTAATTTCCTGCTTTACCAGCATGCCAGAGACGCGAATGTCGCCCTTGTCGAGGCAGGAAATATCAATTTTATTCTTCAACAGCGCCGAGGCAAAAATATCAAACATCTGCACCACCTGAAAATCACCCTCGGCAACAATAGTGATTACATATTCAGCAGAGCGCTCAAAACTGGCTTCAACACCTTTAAAATCAAAGCGGGTTTCCACCACTCGATTCGACTGGTCGACGGCGTTAGTGAGAGTTTGCTTGTCAACTTCGGAGACAACATCAAAGGAGGGCATAGTGTAGGTCCTATCAAAAAGAATAAATCTGCGCGCAGTCTAACAGATCAAAAACAAACTATACCCACAACAGATCCATTGGAAGAAAATATGGCAGCGACCCGCCAGCCGTTTGAAATAGTTATAACAGCACCAAGACTAGGCAACATTTAGTCAACGGCTGGCCGCCAAAAATTGCCGGCAGAGCAGCAAATTTTATAGGCGGCAATCAAAAGGTGAGTACATCAATAATGTTAATAAGCCACAAAACCACCACGGCCGTATTGACCAAACCCAGGGCTATCACTATGGCTGCTGTGCCCATTAGACCAACAAGGTAAATAAAGCCACTGCACTCATCCACAACAATAGGGCTCGCGACAATAGCGCTTGCTGCGCCGCAACTTGATGACCTGAACAACCGACCTGCATGCACTCAACGCCGGTATCTACCGTCTCCGTCTCCGTCAGAACAGCCTCAAGCCCCAAAGCGCCCTGCACACTGAACAACAGCATCTGTGCCGACGACTGGCGCAGACAAAACAGATGCTCGCGCCAGAGCGAAAAACAACCGACAAAATTCCCGACCACAGCCAAACTCAACCCCAGCATCCGCACCGCTGGCCACTCCAACAGCCACAGCCATTTAGCCGCCAAATGCCGCTCATCAGAACTGGCGTCGAGAGACTGCACATACAGCGATGACAACCGATACAGCAACGCACCCGCGGCGCCCAGCAATAAAAACCAAAACAATACTGCAAACATTCGCTCAAAACCGCTGTAGGCAAAGGTTCGCAGCGCATG
>CAWVSV010000025.1:0-28845 GCA_963933095.1 uncultured Cellvibrionales bacterium | reverse complement strand
ACAGTGACGTGAAGTTTTACGTCACTGTGACACATATCTAAATTGATCCCCTGCTTACCACTGATTAACATGACTATAAATCAATGGCTTAGCTTTTTGGGGCGATTAGTGACGCTTTATATTACGTCATTCCGTTACTTCTTCAAGCTTCCGTAGATTTTCTAGTATAAACGCCTGAAATTCCTATTTTTAGCATGACCTTAGTTACTATTGACTGTCGGCTTTGGGTCGTCCGCAGCCATATAAGCAGAGCAATAAAGGCACTTGTAACAAACCTAGTTCAACATTTAGTACAGCCCTATTAACACACCAGCATCCACCTCAATGGCCGTTTTGGCGAAGCCTGCATCCAGAAATATCACATTCAGCAACTCGCCAGTATTAATAGGGATTCTTCGGTAAGTGGTGAAACAGACGGTTATGATTAATTGGCAGCTTGGTCAACTACCGCACAGGCAGCCGAGGGCAAGTGAACGCCGGCAACAGCGGTGAATTAAACTGGCGGTTGCTTGCCCTGACTATGTTTTGCCGTTAGCATGTGTATAAATACTTATTTTATGTGTATAGGTGCCAGAATGAGAACCAACATAGTTATTGATGATGATTTAATGGCGGATGCGATCAAAGCTACAGGATTGAACACTAAGAAGGAAGTTGTTGAGCACGGATTAAAATTAATCATTCAACGCAACCAACAGCAGGCAATACGCCAGTTAAGAGGCCAACTGCAATGGCAAGGTGATTTAGACGAAATGCGTGGTGCCGAGTGATAATAGCGGATACCAGCGTTTGGGTTGATTACTTTAATGGTAACGATAACCCTCTTACAGATGAGCTTGATAAGGCCATAGCACAGGGAATTGTTGCCATTGGTGATCTAATATTCCTTGAAATATTGCAAGGCTTTAAGAATGACAAAGATTATGAATTAGCTAAATCTACTTTGGGAACACTCGAACAATATGAAATGTTTGGCCATGCCCAAGCATTAAAGTCGGCAGAAAATTACAGAGCACTTCGAAAGAAAGGCTTAACTATTCGTAAAACAGCAGACGTGATAATCGCTACATTTTGCATTGAAAATAAACTTCCACTATTGTTTTCTGATAGAGACTTTACTCCATTTGTCGATCATCTCGGACTCATTCCCGCACTATCTAAAAAAACATAACATGAAATACAGAGAGGGTTAGCTCACCGATGAGGTGCGGGGGCTTACAATATTAGCGCCGACATATTTGAAGCTAACGCTCTTCACTGGCAAATAAATTAAAGAGGACCGTGAACTTCCCTCACTCAATGAGCAAAGATCACGTATGCCTTCTACTTATTACATTCTCCAGTAAATGACGTATTTCAACTGTTCAGGTTCTGTTGATATGGTAGTTTTTGCTGCTTTCACCCCCATTGTGAACAAATAATTCCCAATGGGAAAAATTTTCTCTCATGCCGCTCAGAAGACCCGAAAATTAGACAAACTGGAGATTGTCTAAAATTTAAATACCCTGACACATTAAACATAACTGCCGGCGGCGAAACCAGAAGCCCAAGCCCACTGAAAATTGAAGCCCCCTAGATGCCCGGTAACATCCATCGCCTCGCCGACGAAATACAGCCCCTTACGTTTTTTTGCCTCCATAGTTTTGGACGACAACTCGTTAGTATCGACCCCACCCAAGGTTACCTCGGCGGTGCGATAGCCCTCGGTGCCGGAAGGCTTAAAAGACCACTGATGAAAAATAGCTGCTATGGCTTCAAGTTCTGGCGGCGAGTATTGGTTAACCGCCTTACTGGCGAGGGCACCCGTGCACCAAAGGTCGCATAATATTTGTGCCAGCTTTTTAGTTGTCAGTTCACCTAAGATACTTTTCAATTCGGCCTTGGGTCGCTCGCGCTGCATTTGCGCTAAAAAATCAACCAGCCGCAAGTGCGGAAACAGATCCACCTCAACCGCCTGCCCCAATTGCCAGTATGATGAAATTTGCAAAACCGCCGGCCCTGAAAGCCCGCGATGAGTAAACAGCATGGCTTCGGAGAATGTCATGTTATTGCAGCTTATACGCACGTCTAGCGAGTTACCCGCCAACGCCGCCAACTGCTCTTTACTCTCCCCGGTGATACCGCCGGTTAAGGTAAAAGGCACTAGACCCGCGGTGGTTGGCAAACAGGTCATGCCATATTGATGGGCGACCTTGTAGCCAAAGCCGGTGGCACCCATGGTCGGGATCGACAACCCACCAGTGGCCACTATTAGCGATGCGCACTTGACCGAGCCGAGAGAGGTCTGAATGGCAAAACCGTCGCTCTGGTCGCTGATTTTTGCAATATCACAGTGTAGGCGTATATCGGCTTTGGCTTGCTGACACTCATCCAATAGCATCGCGACTATGTCTGAGGCTTTGTTATCACAAAACAACTGCCCCAGCTTTTTTTCGTGATAGGCGACATTATGCTTGCCCACCATCTCGATAAAATCCCATTGGGTATAGCGCGACAGCGCCGATTTACAAAAGTGTGCGTTGCCGGATAAAAAATTACTCGGTTCGGTATACATGTTGGTAAAGTTACAGCGGCCGCCGCCAGACATAAGAATTTTCTTGCCCACTTTGTTAGCGTGGTCGAGCACCAATACCTTGCGGCCACGATTACCGGCGGTAATTGCCGCCATTAAACCGGCGGCACCGGCGCCAATAATTACTACATCTACTTGTTGGGGAAGATCTGACATGTATAAAGCCTTGTACTGAACGCTTGCAGATGGATGGCAGGCGCTAAAAAACGCTAATTATACTGGTGATGTTTCGCGTATCCCATAGCCAGCATTAACCGTGAGTTGTTTTACGATTAGCCAAGCGCTGACAACTGGTATACTTTGGATCACAGATTAACAGCCCGCTTAATGGATCACGCAAGCTAACCTAACTAGGCCATTACAATGAGACCAGATTGGGATCAATACTTTATCGACATGATGGATACAGTAGCCACACGCGCTACCTGTGATCGCGGCCGCTCGGGCTGCATTATCGTTAAAGATAGGCGCATTATATCTACCGGTTATGTTGGTTCGCCCTCAGGTCTGCCCCACTGTGATGACGTGGGCCACCTGATGAAACAGGTTGTAGATGACGACGGCACCACTCGGCAGCATTGCATGCGCACGATTCACGCGGAACAAAACGCTATCTGTCAGGCCGCGCGGCACGGCATAGCTCTGGAGGGCAGCACGCTTTACTGCAAAATGGAGCCCTGCCGAGTATGCGCTATGTTAATCATCAGCTGTGGTATTAAAACCGTGATTGCTAAGTCTATGTATCACGCGGCTCAAGAAACTCGAGACATGTTTAAGCTGGCGGGTGTGGAAATGATCGTGTTAGATCAAAGAGTTGAAGGCTATGACAACCAGTAATGCCAGCGTGGGTATAATATTTTTCGATGTGCGCTGGGCCTATTAATTACCAGCTGCGGCAGCGGGTTAATGATGACCAAGTTAATATTTTCGCACCCCGTTAAATAAAAGTTATGTTTAAACCAGCCGATGGCGCTATGTCAGTGTTAGAGCAGTCTAAATACTGCCAAAATGAAACCAACGCAGCCATTGAACGAACAGATTTAGGGCTAGCTTTAGTGTCAGAGCTAATGGCATTGCATGGCGGTT
Source organism: uncultured Cellvibrionales bacterium (assembly GCA_963933095.1). Classification (GTDB taxonomy): domain Bacteria; phylum Pseudomonadota; class Gammaproteobacteria; order Pseudomonadales; family Cellvibrionaceae; genus UBA1124. The sequence continues at coordinate 25,187 of CAWVSV010000025.1, read as the reverse complement.
GGGTCGAGAAAAAAAGCCGCATCGGTTATGGCTGCACGTTTTGTATCGGTTTTCTTATGGATAACAACGCCGCTTAATGGCATCTGTTCTATAAAAAAAGCCAGCCCATGTTAACGCGCTGGCTTTTTATGCGAGGTATTTAACTCGCCCTAGAGCTAATCATCACTGACCAAGATCTCTGGCATCACCGGCGCACCCGAGCGAGCGACGGCCGCCACTAACTTACGGGCAATATCGCGGTAAATCAGGCTAATATCAGAGCCTGCATCGACTGCAACTGTCGGCTTACCGGCATCGGCATCTTGGCGAATATTCAAGCTCAACGGTAGCGACCCCAGCAACTGAGTCTGGTAGTCCAAGGCGATGCGCTCGCCGCCACCAGCACCAAAGACATGCTCTTCGTGGCCGCAGCTAGAACAGGTGTGTGTGGCCATATTTTCCACCACGCCCAACACTGGCACATTCACCTTGCGGAACATTTCTATGCCTTTTTGGGCATCCAGCAGAGCAATATCCTGTGGCGTGGTGACAATCACAGCACCTGATACCGGTACTTTCTGCGACAGCGTCAATTGAATATCGCCAGTGCCTGGCGGCATATCGATAATTAAGTAATCCAAATTATCCCACAGGGTAGTGGTCAACAATTGAATCAGCGCACCGCTGGCCATTGGGCCGCGCCACACCATGGGTGTCTTTTCAGTCACCAAATAGCCCATAGAAATAGATTGAACACCTAACCCAATGACGGGTTTGACGCTTTTCTGTTTGACAATCTCGGGGCGAACATTGCCCACACCCAGCATCTGCGGAATCGACGGGCCATAGATATCGGCGTCTAAAATACCCACACGAGCACCATTCTCTTTTAATGCCAGCGCCACGTTTACTGCGGTAGTGGATTTACCCACACCGCCCTTGCCCGAGGCCACAGCAATAATGTGCTTTACGCCAGCAATGGCAGGTTTGGTTGTGCTCATAACATCCTCAGTCGCTTTGCAGCGAATCAATACTCATTGCCACCATTATGGCGATCAAAATACATATTCCAAGCCAAAGACAGCAACTTAGCCACTTATATTGTCTGTATTGTTGCCTTTGGTCACGTCTCAGCCCCTCTCAGCTGTACACAAGTACTTTGCTTGAAAAAATCAATTCCCCCATAAAAACAGATGCTTAGCGATCCTGCCAAGCCAAACAACAGGGCAGAATAGCGGCTGAAAAAGTGTTATACTGCTACGTCATTTTTTATCATGGCTTTTCGAGGCCAGTATTCACCTTTACCTACGATATACACCCAGCGAAGTTGCCTACCGTTATGACCAGCCCAGCCCGTAAAATTCTTGTTACCAGCGCCCTGCCCTATGCCAATGGCTCCATCCATTTGGGCCATTTGGTAGAGTATATTCAGACCGATATCTGGGTGCGTTTCCAAAAATTGCGCGGCCACGAGTGCACCTACGTATGCGCCGATGACGCCCATGGCACGGCGATTATGCTTAAAGCAGAGCAAAATGGTTTGACCTCGGAACAACAGATTGCCAACGTAAAAGCGGAGCATGAGAAGGACTTTGCCGACTTCAATATCGCCTTCGATAACTTCCATTCGACCCATTCGAATGAAAACCGTGAATTGTCTGAACTGATTTACGGGCGCCTGCAGGAAAACGGCCATATCGCCAGTCGCACTATCACCCAAGCCTTCGATCCTGAAAAAAATCTGTTTTTAGCTGACCGCTACATCAAGGGCACCTGCCCTAAGTGTAAAGCTGTGGACCAGTACGGCGACAACTGCGAAGTCTGCGCCGCCACCTATTCGCCGACTGACCTGATCAACCCCAAGTCGGTAATCTCCGGTGCCACGCCAATTGAAAAAGACTCTGAGCACTTCTTTTTTAAACTGCCCGAATTCACTGAATTCTTACAGACCTGGACCCGCTCCGGCACCCTGCAAGATGAAGTGGCCAATAAGCTGGCCGAGTGGCTCGACTCGGGTTTAAAAGAATGGGATATATCCCGCGATGCGCCCTACTTTGGCTTTGAGATACCCGGCGCCCCCAATAAGTTCTTCTATGTTTGGCTCGATGCCCCTATCGGGTATATGGCCAGTCACAAAAACCTGTGCGACAACAACGGCACAGACTGGATGGAGTACTGGAAAGCGGATTCAACCACCGAGCTGTATCACTTTATTGGCAAAGACATTATTAATTTTCATGCCTTGTTTTGGCCGGCCATGCTCAGCTCCGCTCAGTTCCGCACCCCTACCAAGGTCTGCGTACACGGTTTTCTAACCGTCAATGGCACCAAGATGTCTAAGTCTCGCGGCACCTTTATTAATGCGCGCGCCTATTTAGACCAGCTCGACCCGGATTACTTGCGCTACTACTACGCCGCTAAGCTGTCGTCTTCGGTTGACGATCTCGATCTAAATCTGGACGATTTCATTCAGCGGGTGAATTCTGATTTGGTCGGCAAGGTAGTCAATATTGCCAGCCGCACCGCCAAGTTTGTACAAAAGAGCGGCGGCGAGTTGTCGAGTGATATTGCCGATTCAGCTCTTTGGCAGCAGTTTGTCGACGGCGGCAATGTTATCGCCGCGCACTATGAGAACCGCGATTTTGGCAAGGCTATGCGCGAGATTATGGCGTTAGCTGATGCCGCCAACGAATATATTGCCGCGCAAGAGCCATGGAAAATGGCCAAGGTCGAAGGTAGCGAGCAAGAAGTACTGAATGTCTGCAGCCTCGGCATCAATATGTTTCGCGCCCTGCTGACTTATCTGAAACCGGTGCTACCGACATTGGCCGAAAAAGCCGAAGTGTTCTTGGGCGAAACTCTAACGTGGGACGAGAATTTGAACTTCCGCAGCGGCAGTATCAATAAGTTCAAGCCGCTACTAACCCGCATCGAGAAAGATAAAGTGGATGCCATTGTTGAGGCCTCCAAAGAAGCTTTAGCCGCCACAGCGCCTGCTGAAGAGGTAACAAATACAGCCAAAGAGCAAAGCCCACTGCAAGAGGAGCCCATTGCGGATGAGATCAGCTTCGACGATTTCGCCAAGGTGGATCTGCGCGTAGCGCTAATTGCTAAGGCCGAGCATGTTGAAGGCGCTAACAAGCTCCTGCGCCTAACACTGGACTTAGGCGGCGAGACTCGCAATGTACTTTCTGGTATCAAGAGCGCTTATCAGCCTGAAGATTTAGAAGGCAAGCTAACGGTAATGGTAGCCAACCTCGCGCCGCGTAAAATGAAGTTTGGTGTCTCTGAAGGCATGGTACTAGCGGCGGGACCAGGCAAAAAAGAAATTTACTTGCTAGAGCCACATAGCGGCGCTAAGCCAGGCCAACGGGTAATGTGATGTAAAGTAGGTACGAAGATCGCTTAGGGCAGGACGCTCGAAAGCGATTAGGCCTGGGATCACAGCAATATCCGCTGTCCTCGCTTGTACTCTGCACATAAAGATATAACCAACCCGTCTAGTGAATAGCGGGTTTTAGATTGAATGAGACATAAGCGGCGTCGATAATACGCTTCTGTTTAAATCCTTTTTTACCGAGAGTCACTATGGAAATTCTGGCAGGCATTCTGCTCAGCACCATACTGGTCAACAACTTTGTGCTGGTACAGTTTCTTGGACTGTGCCCGTTTATGGGTGTGTCCAGCAAGCTGGAAACCGCGATAGGCATGGCCGCCGCCACCACCTTTGTGCTCACGCTGGCGTCTATTTGCAGCTATCTAGTGTCTACCTATGTGCTGGAGCCGCTAGGCCTTGAGTACATGCAAACCATCGCCTTTATTCTGGTGATTGCGGTAGTGGTGCAGTTTGCCAAGATGTTTATCGAGAGCACCAGCCCACTGTTGTATCGTGTACTAGGCGTGTTCTTGCCGCTAATAACGACCAACTGCGCGGTGCTGGGTGTGGCCCTGCAAAACACCGCTAAGGCGCACAACTTTTTTGAATCCACTATTTATGGTTTCGGCGCCGCGCTCGGTTTCTCGCTGGTATTGATTTTGTTTTCGGCTATGCGTGAGCGCTTGGCGGTGGCCGATGTACCGGTGCCATTTAAAGGCGCCGCCATTGGCATGATTACAGCGGGCTTGATGAGTTTGGCCTTTATGGGCTTTGCGGGGTTGGGGACCTAATGAACGTGATTAATTTATATATCCAGATGCATCTTGTACCTCAATCTAGAAATTATGCCCCTAGCGCTTTGCTCTGCGGCTTTGCCGGTTTGGATCGATAAGAAATGATAGATCTGATAGCCCAGCACCCTATTTATGCCGCACTGATTGCCCTAGGCACACTGTCGATAGTGTTCGGCGGTATCTTAGGTTTTGCTGCGGTAAAATTTAAAGTTGAAGGCGACCCGATTGTCGAACAGCTCGACAACTTGCTGCCACAAACGCAGTGCGGCCAGTGCGGCTACCCGGGCTGCAAACCCTACGCCGAAGCCATCGCCAACGGTGACGCCATTAACAAGTGCCCACCCGGCGGTCAGGCGACAATTAACACTATTGCCGCGCTGCTTGATGTTGAGGCCCCGAGTCTAGACGAAGAACACGGCGCCGAATTGGATATACCGCGGGTCGCCATTATTCGCGAAGACGAGTGCATCGGTTGCACCAAATGCATTCAAGCCTGCCCCATGGATGCTATTTTGGGCGCCGCCAAGCAAATGCATACGGTTATTGCCGACGAATGCACCGGCTGCGACCTGTGTGTAGAACCCTGCCCTACCGACTGCATTGACATGGTGCCACTGGAAACGACACTGGGTGAGTGGAAATGGAACCTCCCCGAGCCCAGCAAAAATATTGCCATGAACCTGATTGCCAGTGACAAACAGCCTCGCAGGGCTGGCCAAGGTGAGAGAAAAGAAGGTGAAGCAGCATGAGTTATAGCACGGGTCTTATCAAAAAGGTCTTTGGTGTCTTACTCGAGGGGCGAGCGGCGTTAATCCGCCTTACACAATGGACTCAAGGGAGCCAAGTATGAGTTACAGCGCCAGCTCTATGAGGAAGGTCTTTGACATTCCAGGCGGAGTCCATCCACCCGAGTCAAAAGAGCAATCACTGCAACTGCCGCTGGGGCCGGTGTTGCTGCCCCAGCGGGTAGTGCTGCCGCTTAGCCAACATATCGGCGCGCCCGCTAAAGCCATTGTTGCCGTAGGCGAAAAGGTACGCACCGGCCAGTTAATCGCCGAGCCGCAGGGATTATTTAGCGTCGGTCTGCACGCGTCTATTTCTGGCACTGTCAGCGCCATTGAAGACCGCCCTATTCCGCATACATCAGGAATGAATGCCGAGTGTATTGTGATCGAATCCGACGGTTTAGACGAATGGGTAGCACTGGACGAGTGTGAGGATTACACAGCGCTTGAACGCGATGCTCTAATGGCTAAAATTCGCACCGCTGGTCTCGCCGGTATGGGCGGCGCCGGATTTCCTTCGGCTATTAAGCTAAATCCACGCGCCGATGACAACATCGACACGCTGATTATTAATGGCACCGAGTGCGAGCCCTATATAACTGCCGACGACACGTTAATGCGCGAGCAGGCCGATGCCGTGATTCAGGGCACGTTGCTGTTGGCACACTTGCTTGGCGACCCCAGCACAGTATTAATCGGCGTCGAAGACAACAAACCCACCGCCATAACGGCACTGAAAAAAGCCGCTGCAGCGATAGAGGGCCAATGCAACATTGAAATTGTCGACTTCCCCACTAAATATCCATCCGGTGGCGAAAAGCAGCTCATTCAAATTTTGACCGGTATTGAAGTCGGCTCTGGTGATATTCCTGCCAGTCTTGGCATAGTCTGCCATAACGTCGGCACCGCCGTAGCCGCATGGGAAGCTGTACGCTACGGCCGTCCACTAATTTCGCGGATCACTACCGTGGTCGGTGAAGCGCTAGATACCCAACGTAATGTCGAAGTCCGTATTGGCACCCTCATATCAGAAGTACTAGAACAAAATGGCTTTAATGCCGATGAAGCCGCACGGCTTATTATGGGTGGGCCAATGATGGGCTTTGCTCTGCAAGATGCGGATGTTCCTATCGTAAAAACCAGCAACTGTATTTTGGCACCGTCAAAACAAGAGATGCCCGAGCCACCACCGGCACAGGCGTGTATTCGCTGCGGGATGTGCGCCGAAGCTTGCCCAGCCAGCCTGCTACCACAACAACTGTTTTGGTATTCGCAAAGTGAAGATTATGACCGTCTGCAAGCCCATAATTTAATGGATTGTATCGAGTGCGGTGCCTGTTCGTTTGTCTGCCCAAGTAATATCCCTCTAGTTCAGTACTACCGGGCCTCTAAAGGGGCTATTAAGCAGGCGGCCGTCGACAAGCAAAAATCCGATCGCTCACGTGAACGATTTGAATTCCGTCAAGCGCGCTTAGACAAAGCCGAAGCCGAGAAAGAAGCCAAGCGACAGGCTCGCAAGCAGGCCGCAGCAGAAGCCAAAAAACTGGCTGCAGAGAAAAAAGAGCAAGAGTTACTGCATCCAACTGCAACACCGGTTGCTGCAGAGCCTACAGCTGCAGCTCCAGCTGTAGTCGCTGACCCAGAAGCTGAAAAGGCCAAGCTCGAGCGCGCCCTGAGCTCGGCCCAAAATCGTCTAGACAAAGCTCGCGATCGTGTCGACAACGCAGAGCCTGAGCGCCGCGACAAGATGGCCGCGCGCGTTAAAGAAGCCGAATTAAAAGTGCTTGATGCACAAAACAAGCTCGAGCAATTCAATAGCGCCGATAGCACTGATCCGGTTGACGCCGCTATTGCTCGCGCCAAAGCTGCATTGCCGCCACAGGCTAAATTAAAGAGCAATATCGAGACGCTGCAAAAACGCATGACAATTGCCGCTGACAAACTGAGTATTGCAAAAACCGAAGGCGCTGCCACAGTAGATGCTTTGCAAACCGGCCTAGATAAGATGCAGGGCAAAATCGCCAAGCTGCAACAAGAGCTGATCGATCTGGGCCCTGAACCTGCTCTTGAAGTAACAATAAAAGCAGAGGCAACGCCTGACCCTGCCGCAGCGGCGATTGAGCGAGCCAAAGCTAAAGCGGTTGCCAATGCCAACATGTCACCAGCGGACAAACTGCATGACCAAATCGCCTCAATTGAAAAGCGTATCGCTAAAACTACAGAAAAAGTTGCTGTGGCTCGTGCCGAAGGTTCGGGTACCGCCGATGCACTGCAGTTAGGTCTGGATAAAATGACCGCTAAACTGAACAAGGCCCGCGCCGATTTGTGCGAACTAGAACCCGAGCTGCAACACAAGAGCGCACTCAAAGATGAGCCTGCATCGGAGCCAGATGCCGCCAGTGCTGCGATAGCAAAGGCCAAAGCGAAAGCCGCGGCCACCGCCACTATGTCGCCGGAGGAAAAGCTGCGAGATCAGATTACATCAATGCAAACGCGCATTGTAAAAACCACGGCTAAAGTGACGGCGGCTCGAGCTGAAGGCTCAGATATAACCGACGCATTACAGCTGGGGCTCGACAAAATGACCGCCAAGCTTGAAAAAGCCAAAAGCGATTTGGCAGAACTGTCTAATTAATTAAGGAGAGAGGCTTGGAGATGAGCGTTAAAGGTTTACGGCATAACCTTTAACGCTCATCTCCAAGCCGAAATATTTAACCATGTCATTCATGCGCATAACTTCACCCCATGCTCACTCGCCAGGCAATACCGGCGATGTGATGAAGCAGGTAATTCTCGCCACAATTCCGGGCCTTATTGCCTTGACGTACTTTTTTGGCCCAGGCTCACTGATCAATGTGATTATGATGACGGCCGCCTGTGTTGGTGTCGAGGCGGCTATATTAAAGCTGCGCCGTCAGCCACTGAAGTTTTATCTTGGCGACTACAGCGCAGCCGTAACCGGTGTGCTGTTGGGTCTGGCTCTGCCGCCTTACTGCCCTTGGTGGCTTGTTGCCATAGGCGCAATATCAGCGATCGGCATAGCCAAGCATTTATACGGCGGCATCGGTTACAACCCCTTTAACCCCGCCATGATCGCCTATGTAATATTGCTCATCTCATTTCCACTGGAAATGAGCCAGTGGGCCGAACCGCGCACGGTGCTGACCGAGAGCAAAGAGCTTATCGGCCCCTTTAGCGCCCTCAGCCACATCTGGTTTGGCACTCCCTTTACCGGTGCCCTAGATGCTTGGACCGGCGCCACGCCGCTGGATACCTTTAAACAAAATAATAGTTTACTGGTCGATCAACTGTACGCTAGCGACTCGCTATTTAGCACTGCGCGCTGGGCCGGTGCTGGTTGGGAGTGGGTGAACATCGGCTTCTTTGCCGGTGGCATCTACCTGCTTTACAAGAAAATATTCACTTGGCACGCGCCTATTGCAATGCTGGCGATGCTTTTTATCTGCGCCTGTATCGGTTATGACAACGGCAGTTCCAACAGTCTTGGCTCGCCCCTGTTTCATCTACTCTCGGGCGGCACCATGTTAGGCGCCTTCTTTATCATTACCGACCCGGTGTCTTCGGCGGTAAGCAACCGCGGGCGTTTGATTTTTGGCGCTTTAGCCGGTCTGCTAATTTATTTGATTCGCAGCTTTGGCAACTACCCGGACGCCGTCGCCTTTGCCGTGCTACTCATGAATTTCGCCGCACCATTTATTGATTACTACACAGTTCCGCGAACTTATGGCCATAAAAAAGCCAAGCGCGCGACGATAAAACAAGAGAGCTAAAACATGCGCCTTTTACTGAGCTTTCTATTAACGACGCCACCGCCCCGTTTCGGCCATAAAAAAGCCAAGCGCGCGACCATAAAGCAGGAGTTTTAAGGTGCTGGGAAAATCGATTGCCAGTAATAGTGTACTTCTGGGTATTTTTGCCCTTATTACGGCTGGCGTACTGGCCGGAACAAAACTTGCGACCAACGATCGTATAGCGGCGGCCGAACGTGCAGCAGCACAAAAAGCTCTGCTACAAATTGTGCCGTTGGAGCGCCACAACAACGACATTCTGGTCGACACGCACCCTATTCCCGCCAAATATTGGGCAGATCTCGGCCTGAAAGACGGCGGAGATATCAACCTCGCTCGCGACCAAGGTAAAATCATAGCCGCCATTATTCCGGCTATCGCACCGGACGGCTACTCCGGCAATATCGGCATGATGATAGGTGTTAACATAGACGGGACACTTGCCGGTGTGCGAGTACTTACACACACTGAAACACCAGGGCTAGGTGATAAGGTCGACTTAAAAAAGAGCGATTGGATACTGAGCTTTAATGGCAAGTCACTGTCTTATCCCCGCCTAGATGGCTGGGCAGTAAAAAAAGATGGTGGCGACTTTGACGCTTTTACTGGCGCCACCATTACCCCGCGCGCGGTGGTGCAAGCGGTAAAACGCACACTGCAGTTTTTTGACCAGATCAAACCGACTTTGCTGAAATCAAAAGTAGTTACAACAAATGCTTCGGAGGCCAAGCAATGAGCACGCCGGTAAATTACAAAGAAATCAGCCATAACGGCCTTTGGAAAAACAACGCCGCGTTAGTGCAACTGCTCGGCTTGTGTCCACTATTGGCCGTTACCGGCTCCATCGTCAATGCTCTAGGCTTGGGCCTTGCTACCATGCTGGTATTAGTCGGCTCCAATATGGCGGTATCATTGATTCGCCATGCCGTATCTGACGCCGTGCGTCTACCGGCATTTGTAATGATTATTGCCTCCTTCACCACCTGCACTGAATTACTGATGAAGGCCTACACTTTTGAGCTGTATCAGATACTGGGTATATTCATTCCGCTAATTGTGACTAACTGTGCCATTCTGGGCCGCGCCGATGCCTTTGCCTGCAAAAACAAAGTACTGCCTTCAATTTGGGACGGTTTAATGATGGGTGCCGGTTTCACTCTGGTACTTGTAGCCATCGGCACTATTCGCGAAATTATAGGCAGCGGCACTCTGTTTGCCGACATGCACCTGCTGCTCGGCCCTATGGCCGAGAACTGGACTATTCACCTGTTCGGCGATAACTTTCAGGGCATGCTAATTGCGATACTGCCCCCCGGAGCCTTTATAGTTACCGGATTTTTAATCGCCCTGAAAAACATTATTGACGCCAAGCAATCCGAACGAGCAAAGCGAGCGAAAGCAGCTGACCCGAAAATCAGTAAGCGGGTGCGTACCACCGGCACTGTCAGCTAAACGTAGACATATCACATCAAAGGCCAGAGCCGCTATCAGCGCCTCTGGCCTTTTGTTTTTCAGCCCCGTAAACTCTGGCGCAAAACAAATTAGCTATAAAATAACATCTTGGAGCACATCCTATGGCCTTTCAATCGAAAGCCGACCAACAAGCCTATTGGCGCGCGAACCTTTCGCTAATGCTAAAACTATTAGCAATTTGGTTTTTAGTGTCCTTTGGCTTTGGCATTTTACTGGTCGATCAGCTCAATCAGATTCAGTTCTTTGGCTTTAAACTCGGTTTCTGGTTCTCGCAACAAGGGGCTATTTATTCATTTTTGGCGCTAATTTTGGTCTATATCAATCGCATGTCTGCGCTCGATAAAAAATATAACGTCGAAGAGGAAGGCTGAGCATGGATATTCAAACACTGACGTTTATTTTGGTTGGTCTGTCATTCGCCCTCTATATGGGTATTGCCGTCTGGGCGCGCGCCGGATCTACGCAAGAATTCTATATCGCTGGCGGCCATATACCCCCTTTCGCCAATGGTATGGCTACCGCTGCAGACTGGATGAGTGCGGCCTCGTTTATCTCTATGGCGGGTTTAATCTCCTTTATGGGCTATGACGGTGGGGTCTATCTAATGGGCTGGACCGGCGGCTATGTGCTGCTGGCTATGTGTCTAGCACCTTACCTACGCAAGTTCGGCAAGTTCACCGTGCCCGACTTTATTGGTGACCGCTACTACTCACAGACCGCCCGCACCGTGGCCGTAATCTGCGCCGTCTTTATCTCCTTTACCTATGTCGCCGGTCAAATGCGCGGCGTTGGCGTTGTTTTCTCGCGTTTTCTAGAAGTGGAGATCAGCACCGGCGTGCTGATCGGCATGGCCATTGTATTCTTCTATGCGGTACTCGGAGGTATGAAAGGCATTACCTACACACAGGTAGCGCAATACTGTGTAATGGTGTTCGCTTATATCGTACCGGCGGTATTTATCTCCATTATGATGACCGGCAACCCAATTCCACAGTTCGGCTTTGGTTCAGACTTGGTCGGTACCGAGGTGTCGTTGCTAGACAAGCTCGATGGGCTCTCTACCGAACTGGGCTTTACCGCCTATACCGATGGCAGTAAGAGCATGATCGATGTGTTCTTTATTACCGCCGCGCTAATGGTCGGCACCGCCGGCCTACCACATGTAATTGTGCGTTTCTTTACCGTGCCTAAAGTGAGCGATGCGCGCAAGTCCGCCGCCTGGGCACTAATGTTTATCGCCATCATCTACACCACGGCCCCCGCGATTGCGGCCTTCGCCCGGGTGAATATGATCGAAACCATTAATGGCCAAGATATGGCGGGTACACCTTATAAAGAAGCCCCCAGCTGGATTGGTAATTGGGAAAAAACCGGGCTAATCAGCTGGGACGATAAGAACGAAGATGGCCGTATGTTTTATGCCCATGACAAGGACGAGCGCAATGAAATGACGATTGACCGCGATATCATGGTGTTGGCTAACCCCGAAATAGCAGGGCTATCTAACTGGATTATCGCTCTGGTGGCGGCCGGTGCCGTTGCTGCAGCGCTATCGACTTCAGCCGGACTGCTGCTAGTAATTTCAACGTCAATCTCACATGACTTGCTCAAACGCAATTTGATGCCACAGATTAAAGACAAAGAAGAGCTGATCTACGCGCGTTTGGCTGCCGCTGTGGCAATTTGTATTGCCGGCTATTTAGGGGTTAACCCGCCGGGATTTGTAGCGCAAGTGGTCGCCTTCGCCTTTGGATTGGCTGCCGCTAGTTTCTTTCCGGCTATTATTCTTGGCATATTCTACAAACGTATGAATAGCCAGGGCGCGATTGCAGGCATGCTAACAGGCATTGTCTTTACCGCTAGCTATATCGTCTACTTTAAATTCATTAACCCGGCCGCCAACATACCGGAAAACTGGTTGTTCAGTATTTCGCCTGAAGGTATTGGTACTCTGGGTATGTTATTGAACTTTGCTGTTGCCATCGCGGTATACAAATTTACCGCGCCAGCGCCACAGCACATTCAGGACATGGTGGAAGAGATCCGCTACCCACAGGGCGCAAGAGAAGCGACTCACCACTAAATTAACCAGTAATTCGATACTTTAGTGCGCTGCTGTCACGGCGATTAGAAAAAAAGCAGCGCACCGATTACGCTCTCAAATCACTACTAGCCGGTTAAGACCAGCCAAAGCGAAAAGCCAGTGCCCTGCCACCCATGAGTCTATAACGGCGGTGAACGGCTAGAACGAAGCTGGGCGTTTATGGTCACTCCTAAACCAAAGCCGCTTATGCAGTTTATTAGGGCAGACCTCTATTTATTGACTTTTTTAACACCGAAGTCGATTTTTTAAGGCTTACTCTGCGAGAATACGCGCTTTAATGTCGTTGCGTTGCTCTTTACCTGCTAATCGGTAAATACGTGCAATTGGGTAACGGATGCCTTTCTTACCCAAGGTCGATACCGAGTCGAAACGAGCGGCGACACTGCCTGCAGTGGTGCTAATAATAATACCCTGAGCCATATTCAGGTCGTAATTGGGGCGCGTTAAAATTAACAAATAAGACGTTTTGGGGCCAGTCCGCACAATCAATGAGTTTTCATCTATTTCAGACCAGCCGTATAAACGCCAGTGATTAATGACATCGACCTCGTTCAAGTCAGAAAATACATATTTGTTCGGATCCTGTGGAATTTTAGGTTCGCTAGTACAAGCGCCCAAGCACAAGAGAACAACAAGCATGGCAGCGATGCAATAATTCATATGTTGAATTCCATATTTAATAATTAATCGAATATTGATACTGACACTCAATGTTAACATTAAAGTCAATAGCCGACAGTGGCGTGAAAATCTCAGGCAAGCTAGGCCAAATAGCTATTGACGCCTATAAAAAAACAGGCAGGGCATTGTCTAAATGCCTTGCCTGTAAAAGTCATAGGTTAAACCTAGAATTTAACGGTATTGACTCTTCGATCAAAAACGATAACCACCGATTAACCTTAAATTATCAGTGGCTGGTTCATTGTCTAGATCCCTATACTCATAGGTCATCTTAAAATAGACACCTTCATCATTGTCATACGATACTTGTATGCCTGACAAGTCCATTACATCTTGCCCCTCGCCCGTTGATGAGAAAGAATATTTTGAGTCGAGATCGTAGTGAGTATAGCGAACTGCAATATCAATATTATCCAAACCGACTTGTGCTAAGTCATAGCTGCCTTGCAGCTTATAAGATGCGGCATTACGCAAACTCCCCGCCTCAAAAAAGTGGAATATCATGCCGTTAGCAAAATAAGGAAATGCACCCCAAGCCCCAAGCGTTGCTCCTTGTCCTTCGCCATCAGAATATTTAGTGGCACCAGTAGCAAAGCCAATGCCATTTTCAAAAGACCCATTAAAACGTGCTGAATACATGGAGAAATCAATATTGGTGTCGTTATAATCTGCCAATTCACCGTCTTCTTGAAAGTCTATATACTGCGCGCCAAGATCGTACTTGAAACCATTAGTTGTCTTTTGGCTGAGGTCATATTGGGCAAATAATATATTGTAAAGATCCCCTGCTTGATAACCCCACAATTGAACATTATGAGTATCATTATCATATTGGGCACCCAAATAGCTGACACCTTCATCACCGACACGTTCTTTATCCGCAGCTGCAACAAAACTCGCATCAGACATACTGTGAAACTCTGTACCATTGGCACCACTGTCCCAGACACCGGCCATTTTATGAAAATAGCCAGCCGTAAACATAGTGTTTTCTAGTGAACGATTGGTGTAATTAGCCACCTCAAAACTGTTAGCAAGATAGTAGTAATCATCGGCTTCAACCATCGGCGTAGTAATTTCATTACGTCCGACTAATACATTGTGCGCGTTATCTTCACTGGTATATTCAATATAGGCTTCTTGTAACAAGCCAAACGATTCACGGTCGGAGGGGTCGAAGGCAAAATTACGAATCTCTTTTTCCGAATCATTAATACCGAAGTCAGTTACACCAGCGACGGTGACTTTTGCCAGAAAACCACTCACTTTAGGTGTTTGAAGCGATAATTTAGGCACTGTATAAAAGCCTTGAGAATCTCTATGCCCTTTATTTATTGCGGGGTCTCCGCTGGGGTTGTCATAATCGTAATCGACCCAGCCAGCTCTCATATCACCGGAGAATATCCAGCTGTTATCCGCAGCCTCTTCGGCTGCAAATAACTGACCAGAACAACAGGCCGCCGTTAATATTAACAACCTAAATTGTCCAACTTTATTCATCCTATCACCTTAAATCCCGTTATTAATTTTTATAATAAAAAGTCTTAATGACCAGCATCATAGGGATTTAATTTCAACTCATTAATGATATAAGCTGCGGCTAATTGCCCTCTTACACTATTGCCATAGCCGTCCAAAGGTGGAGAAAATACACCGATAGATAGCTTACCTGGAACTATGGCAAGAATACCGCCACCAACACCGCTTTTTGCAGGTGTACCAGTTTCGTACAACCAGCCACCGGCGTTATCATAAAGGCCTGCTGTTGCCATTACCGCTAATATATAAGGGGTGTTGTCTGCATCAATAATACGCTTACCGGTTATCGGGTTAACTCCATGGTTAGCCAGTACTGAACCCATCACGGCTAAATCATGTGATGTCACATTAACCGAGCATTGGCGTGTATAAACCGTTGTAGCTTCTAATGGATCTGAGTAAATACGGCCATAAGACTCGAGACGCTTGGATAATGCCTGATTGGACAGATTGTCATTAACTTCTGACTGATAAACCTGCTCGTTGAGATCTAATTCACGCCCCGCAAAATTGTCCATATTGGCTTTAATTAAATCCCAGCGCTGTGCTGAGTCGGTGGCTTCAATAAGGCTAGTAGAGGCAATAGCACCCGCATTTACAAATGGGTTGACCGTTCTTTCCGGTATCGTTTCTACCGCAATCATGGAGTTAAAAGCTAAACCAGTAGCGTTAACACCAATTTTCTCCTGCACAATAGCAGGGCTGGTTTGCTGCATAATACCGGCCAGAGTAAATACTTTTGATATAGACTGGATAGAAAACTTGCTTTTAACATCGCCAATTTCGAAAATTCGACCATCGGTCGTTACCACTGATATACCGTATAACTTTGAATCGACCTCTGCCAACGCCTTAATATAATCAGCATTTTTTCCGCTTTGATCGTTTTTAAATTTGGTGTAGGCATTCTTTAGTGCCAGCTGGATTTTTTCATCCGACAATTGTGTTACTGGTGTTGAAACTGTTAACGGTTGTTGTATTTTACTGGTATCAGCAGCAGTACTGACCACCTCTTGTTGCTGAAATGCACAACCACTAACAAACAGCGATAGTGCGAATAAAATCGATAATGGCTTATGTGAAGTTTTGCCTAAAGATGCGTCCATGGCTTTTTCCTTATAAATTTTAATTAAGTTATTAACGTTAAAGGTTAATTTTAAGACCTAAGCTATTATGCTACCCAATATAGCCTAATAAATAGATGTGTCCATTAATGTGGGTCATTTACCACATGATCCGTACCGCTAATTCTGATCAACAGGGTATGAGTAGAAAAGGAAATTACTGGGATAACGCTTGCGTTGAAAGTCTCTTTCACTCATTGAAAGTTGAAGCAATCCACGGTGAGCCAATCATGAGCCGGGAGACGATGAGGCAAGTGTCCAGTTTTTGTTGGCAAGTATCATCTTAAATGAACTAAAGTTTACCAAGCAGCCCATTAAAACTTTGGAAGTCTTGATATGCAGCACAGCCTCTATTTACTCGGCGCTATATTACTGGCGGTCTATGCCGCCAAACTTTTGGTCGATGGCGGCGTCGCTATTAGCCATCGACTTGGTATACCACAATTTATAATTGGCGCGGTGGTCATCGGCTTCGGCAGTTCTATGCCGGAGCTGGCGGTGAATGTAAAAGCCGCAACCGCAGGTGAGACCGGACTAGCACTGGGTAATTTGCTCGGCAGCAATCTGTTTAACACCTGCTTTACTCTGGCAGTGGTGGCGCTAATCACGCCCTTAGCGGTAGGTCGTGATTCACGCGTGAAAGATTTACCCATGCATTTTATCGCAGCCCTAATGGTGGCCGTCTGCGGTAACCAGCTGTATTTAGACCACATTGATTACCATCAGATTATGCTCAGCCACGGCATTATTCTGCTATCTTTTTTCGGTATCTATCTATATTACACCGCACTGGAAGTGGCGGATAATTCCCCGCATAAAAAATTGCTGCACCAGTCGCATCATAAATTGGTGGAGCAAGAACACGTTTTCTCAGTGAGTAAAGCCTGCGCGCTGATGACACTCGGTCTAATCGGTTTGGTCATAGGGGGCCAGTTAATCGTCGAACAGGCACTAATTATTGCCACCAATGTCGGCATGAGCGAACATAATATTGGCCTATTAATCGTCGGGCCCGGCACCTCGGTACCCGAGCTTGTCGCTTGTTTGATCGCTGCACATAAGCGCAATACCGATATGATTATCGGCAATATAATTGGTAGTAACTTATTTAATATATTTTTCACCCTAGCGGTCACCGCTATTATTGCGCCGGTGCCTCTAGACTTGGCATTAAACAAAGTGGTGTTGATGTATCTACTAGTATCGCTATTGCTAATACCCATAGTGTGGTGTTCAAAGGAGAAAAAAATAGGCCGCCCTGCTGCTTTATTATTACTCTGCAGTTACGGAGTCTATTTATGGATAGCCGTTAGCAGCTAGCTCGTTAGAGCAGCATGCTTTTAAACGCTGACAATGGTCAGCAAGGTACATCTAGTGTTCCTGAGCTCGAGTACATTGGGGACAATATCCAGAGCATAGTCGGGCAGGTAGGCCGCGTGTTTCTACTCGGCGATAATGCTGTGTATAGCCTCAAAGACCGGATTAAAAAATTCTGCGACTAAAGTTTGTTCCGGGTTACCAGCCGCTCCGTTGCCCACTTTCACAATAAAGCCCACTGGCAAGGCACGATAAACTGTGGCTGGCCCACTTATACCCTACCGAGTTGTGTTGCACATAGCTTCTAGGCAGCACTGCGCGATTGATATTGGCGGCTATAGTGCAATTGGTTTAATAGTGAATGCGGGCGCAACAGGCACAGAGTTTAACGCACAGCCACCCACTCAATAGTATTATTACTCAGTGTTATAGATTGGTAGGTTTGAGCAGAGAATAATTGCAGATGGTGCGCTTTCATAACCAGTAATGTCGACTTATATTACTAATAATAGCGATTAGATTTGGTGCCACTGGCAACACCTTACTCAACAGATAAGCCTACATTACCCTGCTAGTATACAAACAGCCTGCCGCAGTTAAACCTAGCACTAACGCCCCTAACCGTTCTCTAATGGAGGTCAAAGTTTTTTGTGTTACATGCACCTCGTTAAGCGCCGAACCAAAAGTGAAGCTGTATCGTTTAGGCACAAAAAAGGCCGCCGACCCTAGTAGGGTCGGCGGCCTTTTTGATACAGCGAGTTTGAGTTATGCAGGTACCGCTGAGGTTAAAATTCGCAATGCACCCTGAGCATGCTCTGCGGTCTCACGCCCCAAACTTGTGAGGTAACCACCATCGACCTTATCGATCAGGCCCTTATCAAACAAACGTGCGGCCGCTGCTACCGAGCTTGGTGCCGCATCGCTGTGTACCTTAATACCCGACTGAGCACTGCTGAGCTCGAATTGCAGCAACAGGTTAATTTCTTCAATCAATTCACTGGAAAAAGCCATATATTACCTACTACTCATGTTGACAATTTATTTGCTAATAAATTCTACAAGCAAGTTATACCCCTGCTTTTGATTTGCAGCAATCGATTTGTATGTTTTGATAATGTGATGGGTATTCAAAGACTAGACTATGCGTATATTGGGCCACTAATTTTGTTTATTTGGTAATTTAAGCCATGCCGATTGGCGTTGACAGCAATGAACAAGCAAAACCTTATTGACCGCATCGAATCAAGTGGCCAAGCGCCAAAACTAATGCTGAAACCTTAGCGCCAACCGTGTCTAGCTGTGCAATCATAGCCCATTGCATTGTAGTGCCAACGGGAATAACCGAGACCAGCGGTGCACAACGAAGGTTTTTTCTGGCTTTAAAGGCGGTCGCAATCATCACACATTTAAAAAATAACAGGGTTAGAGCTATCGGCTCGGGTTGAGCGTCGAACATTACACAAATTAAGTATCAGAGCCTAAGCGACTGTAATTAAAGCCTCAGCCCCTTTTTTGTTGTTAATGTAAATGCTGATAAAACTCTAACGTATCAGGAGTGCAAGAAATCGTCGCGTGGTCGCTCTTCTCCATCACCTCAATAAACCCCTGCCCACTTAACTGAAATATATGCCGATGATCACCTGCTTCCAGGTAGACCTTATCGGCATGGCGCAAAGAGCTGTCCCACACCACTTTCATATCAAAAGCCTGGCCCAGAGCGGGGATTGCCCCCAGCTCGCAGTCGGGAAATAAGCCTTTTAATTCATCTTCTGTCACCAGTTGATGATGGCCACTATGGCCGGCGCTGTAGTCGCGATCAATCCAATTGAGCACCAGCACATGAGAAGCCGGCAACACGCACATCAGATAGGTATCGCCCGCTTTTACGACGACGGCTTTAGCTAAATGGGCGGGAGTAATATGAGCGATTTGTGCCGTCTGAATAGCGTTGTAGCTGTAGGGGTGCTCGAGCACTTCATAGCCGATATGACTGTCGCTAAGATAATTTTCAACAGAGGTGGATAGACTCATGACAATAACCCTTTCGGAACTTCTACAGCTAAAGATGCAATAAACTACAGGAATTATAGAGAGGGAAAACCCTAGGCTCCAGTAAATTCTAATCGTCAGAATAGATCCGTCTAAGCAGGAATTTTGATATATTTATATATTTTCTGGCATGTCATTTAACTCAAATTATTACGCCGCTATACCGATATACACGGCAATTATGACAACCGATGACCTATCCAAAATCATGACTGTAGTTGATGACAACCCTCAACAAAAATACAAAAATGATCTAGTCTCGACCAATCGATAGCATGGTGGTATTGGCTTGCCCATGCCATGATTTTTGATGTATTAGCTATGGTGTAGTCGATATCTACGGTCGCAGTTCAATAGACACAGGGTGAATAACGCCCAAACCGGCTCAAATTGCTGAGTGATTAATCCACACAAAATTGTGATGAATGGCAGGATAAACCGAACAGACTTATGTAGTGCTAACAATAGATATTTAACAGCGACGAGCATAAAAAAACCGCACCAGAGGCTGGAGCGGTTTTTTTCGAGCGGCGACTTTAAGCCAGCGAGTTATCCGCTACGCGATAGCTCGGATCTTCTAAAACATTCACTTCACACAGGCTGCCCGCGTTTTTTAACAACAAACGGCAGTCTTCGCTGAGGTGACGCAAGTGCAGAACCTTGCCTTTACTGCGGTATTTCTCAGCCAAGCCATCGATAGCCTCGATCGCGGAGTGATCTGCAACACGCGAGCGTTTGAATTCGATCACCACGTCTTTCGGGTCATTTTCAACATCGAACAGCTCTTTAAAATTGGCCACTGAACCGAAGAAGATCGGACCGCGCAGATCATAGATCTTCTGACCGTCTTCATCGACAGAGGTATCTGCATAGATTTTCTTGGCGTGATCCCAAGCGAATACCAAGGCTGAGACAATCACTCCCACAATCACAGCGATAGCGAGGTCGTAAGCGACCGTTACTGCCGAGACTAAGATAATAATAAACACTTCAGAGCGCGGGATTTTGTTGATGAGGCGTAATGAAGACCATTCGAAAGTCCCTAATACTACCATAAACATAATACCAACCAATGCCGCCAGCGGGATGATTTCTATCAACTGTGAGCCAAACAAAATCAACAGCAACAATACTATCGCTGCGGTAATTCCCGACAAACGACCGCGGCCACCGGAATTTATGTTAATCATAGATTGGCCAATCATGGCGCAGCCGCCCATCCCACCGAAAAAACCATTGGTAGTATTGGCTAGGCCCTGACCAATACACTCACGATTACCGCGACCACGAGTGTTGGTGATTTCGTCGATTAAAGTTAACGTCAGCAGCGATTCAATCAGGCCGATGGCGGCAATAATCAATGCAAATGGGAAGATGATGTACAGTGTTTCAAAAGTGAAGGGTACCGCTGGAATCGCAAATGTTGGTAAGTCACCTTTCAATGTTGCTGTCGCAGCTTCCCCAGCAGGGAGCATATCTTTAACAAAATCAATAACCGTACGCGCTTCTAAATCGAGTCCAATCACAGCCAAGGTCACCACTATAATAGCAACTAATCCCGAAGGGACAGCCGTAGTGAGCTTGGGTAAAAAGTGCATAATTAGCATGGTTACGGCAATCAGTGCACCCATAATATAGAGCGCTTGATCCTGCATCCATATCATTTCGCCATCGCTGCCGAGCTCTTTAAACTGCCCCATTTGCGCCAAAAAAATCACAATGGCAAGACCATTAACAAAACCCAGCATCACCGGGTGTGGCACCATGCGAATAAACTTGCCGAGTTTAAAGAGTCCCGCCACTATCTGCAGCAGCCCAGCCAAAACCACGGTGGCAAACAGAAATTGAACACCATGTAGAGCGACTAAAGATACCATCACCACCGCGGTGGCACCGGTAGCTCCCGAGATCATCCCCGGACGACCGCCGAAAATAGAGGTAATTAGGCCCATCATGAAAGCGGCATAAAGGCCAACCATCGGCTCAACACCGGCGACAAAGGCAAAAGCCACTGCTTCGGGCACCAGCGCCAGTGCAACGGTTGTGCCCGAGAGCACATCGTTTTTGACGTTATTGTCTTTACTGGTTATCAGATTAAACATGCAGGTCTCGTGTTGACTAAATAAACGCCGACTAAAAAAATTCAGCGGCTCTTAAAAGGGCGTGGATCTTAACAAATAAGCGTCCTTATCACCAATCTAGCAAGACCCTGTATCAACTCCAAATCTAACGCCGACAACCCAAAACGCTCCGTGAAAACATCAGCAGGGCATTTGAAGCCATCTATTTCGGTAAGATTAGTCTTCGATACGACGGCCGATCATCCGTGATAATGTGCCATCGCGATCAAATATAGCGTGCTTGAATGCAGCCAATATGTGCAGTGTAATAACACCCAGTAATATTTTGCTGGTCCACTCATGCATTTCGTGCCCAAGGCTACCCAACCACTTGATCTTGTCTTCTGAGCCCGCAATTATTTCCCAACCAAATATGGCCACTGAATGACCGCCACCAATAGACATCATTAAGCCCGAGACCGGCATTATTAGGGTTCCCAGCAACAGCAGTAAATGCGCTGCTATCGCGACTCTTTCTTGCCATTTTGGTCCATTGGATAAAGGTTTAGGCAATTTATTAGCTATACGCCAGACAATACGCACAACAATCAGCGCCAATAGAATCATTGCTATGGATTTATGCAGGCCTATACCCTGCCACTTGTCCGGCCCTGACGGTAAACCTTCAATATACTGGCCATAGAAAATCATACCGATTATACCGATAGCCACTAGCCAGTGCAGAGCTATAGATAGCGGCGATAGTTTTTGTTTAGTGTCTTTCATTAGTTGGGTTCGCTGTTAAGTTTAGCATCCAGATACGATGCTCCGCTGGGAGGTTAACACTAAGTATCTATGTAGGGGGCAACTTTAGATCGGCTTAAAGCCCATGGTCGCATTGGTGCGACCAACCAATAAAATACAAAGAGTCACAAATATTTATTCGATTCAGTAATAGACATACTCGAGCGCGATATGTCGACAAATTGATCTTCATACTGCGCCAACTTAGCCACTAACTGCCTACCCTCGGCTATAGTCAGTAGTGCTGCAGCACGTTTCGCGCTGGGCCAAAAAAATCATCGATACCGTCATAGGGCACCTGCATACCACGCTGTATCTGAATATCATCACTGATGATTTTTTAATACCAGAATCATTTGTAAACTAATACCCTCGCCGGCATTAACAAACGCTGTGAAGATATCTTGGTATTGTTCCGATTCCCAAAAGCGGCGAAAATTTATATCACTTATGCCGTCACGTTTTTTAACCCGGCGCAGTAATCAAATCATGTTTTTCATCTCTTATTAATTTTTCAGGTTTGTCAGTAGGCTAACTACCTGGGTAAATATTGCCATTGCGATTAGTCACTCGCAACAGCGCTGGACAATAAATAAAAAAACATTTCTGCTAATAAATAGTCTTAGTTCGAATAAAAATTTTTGCATCGTCAGAAATGGTATATTTACCGGCGCCAAAAAATCCAGCAATACTATAAAGTAATCAGATCTGGTGCCTAGGCACTTGCTTTTTAATGTGGGCTATCAGTATTCCGGCCTGCAAGATTCAAACGTATTAAAGACGCTTTGGCGCGTTAATATTGATCCACAAGGGTAGAATCGGTATCAGAATTTTTCCCCAAAATCACACTAGTTACAGCAGTTTTATGTACTGTCTCGCCATTATCGCTATCAATTCTAACGCTATGAACTGTTACTCAAAAAATCTCTTAGAATTGATGCTAAAAACGGTAGTTAATGTTGTTTTTAACGCCCTTTTAATAAAAGCTTTGCATCGCTGTGCTATTCCTTTTAGTGTTGCCGGGGTGTAATAAAATTTTCTTAATGCACCACCGCTCAAGGAGAGCTTTACTATGTTCGAGCCCAACAAAATAGAACAATATCTAGACGCCTATATAGTCCCTTGGGGGCTAAATATTATATTTGCACTGGCAATTTTTATTGTCGGTCGTATGGTAATTAAGGCATTGATAAGTTTGATGTGCAAAATTCTTGAAAAATCTAAGTTTGATGAAATTTTAATTAAATTTATCAGCTCCATCGCCAGCGCCGTGCTGTTGCTGTTTGTTATTGTCGCTTCCCTTAACCAATTGGGCGTAGATACCACCTCACTGGTTGCCCTAGTCGGTGCTGCTGGTCTTGCGGTAGGTTTTGCGTTAAAAGACTCGCTGTCAAATTTTGCTGCCGGCGTTATGCTGTTAACCTTCCGTCCTTTTACCAAAGGCAACTATGTTGAGATCGCTGGCTGCGAAGGTGTAGTAGAAAACATCAGTATTCTCACCACCGTAGTGCACACTCTAGACAATAAAGAAGTGATTTTGCCCAATGGTGCAGTATTTGGCGGCAGTATTACCAACTACTCCTCTTTGCCTAGCCGTCGCGTCGACTTAGTGATTGGCGTCAGCTACGAAGATGACCTGAAAAAAGCCAAGCAAGTAATGCTGGACGCAATGAAAAACGACCCGCGTATTCTGTCCGAGCCGGCACCGCAAGTAGCGGTATGCGAGTTGAACAGTAGTAGCGTCGACTTTGTTGTGCGCCCATGGTGTAAATCCGACGATTACTGGGACGTGCGCTTCGATACCATTGAGGCTGTTAAGGTCGCTTTGGATGAAAATAACATTACCATCCCGTTCCCACAGCGCGATGTGCATATGTATCAGCACAGTGACGATTAATGGTTAGAAAAAGAGATCAGCGACCTAGGTCGACTTAACCTCTAAACAAAAATGCCGCGCCCTAAACAGGCGCGGCATTTTTTATGGCTATGAGTAAATTTCAAGTAAGTAGTAATAATGCTTATTGCTTCCTAGCTTCGTTGTTTTTCCAGTCAGTCACGTATCAGCATACGTTCCTTCCCTGCAGCGAAAAGGCGCCTCACTAGGAAGCAATCAGGTTTCCGGACAAACTTTTACCTTGGTACCTGCGAGAGGATTATCTTATTACCCATTTTTAGGTTAGCTATTTAACTATAAAAAATTGAATCATAGCTAAAAGTCAGAATTCGCACAGTCATATTTTTATCAGAGCAATGCGCAGGCGCATGGAGAACCGGAATGTACACTTAGTACATGACGATTCGAGTACAACTGCAACGCGGCTATGGCAAAAATAGGGCCCCATAAAGTAACTTATTCGTGATCGTGGATATAGTGAAGTAGTAGCTCATCGGTTTGATGTAGACGCCTACTCGCCTCTCGGGCAATATTCAACATTAGCCGTGCAAACAGTTCTTTGTCTTCATCGAAAATTTCCATGAGTGCGTCTTTCGATAGCACTAACAATTCGGTATCTTCAACAGCGATGGTACTGGCGGAGTGGGTTTGAATACCAATCAACGAGGTTTCGCCAAAACAGGCACCGGGTGAAAATTCGCCCTTGGACAGAGGATGGTTTTGCGCATCAAAAACTAGACGCACGCGACCACTTAGAATAATGTAAATATGACTGGGCTGATCGCCCTGTTTAAAAATCATTTCGTGGGCGCTATAACGTACCTGCTGCAGTTTTTTAAAAATATCATACTGCTGACCTTGTTCCAACGCGCCAAAAAGTGAGATCTCATCCAATAGAGAGATCACCTGCTGTACATCAATTAGTGGTTCGAGCCGATGCTCTACCATATTCATCCTTATACCTACCTACGCATACTGTTTCAAAAGCATCATACTTTTTTGACACTGAACGAGCACTAAAATTTCAACGCTCGGTAATAAATTTTATACACTGCTTAGCAATTTAATCACCATATAAGTTTCAGCAAAGGCCAAATAGTATCACCATGTCGCATCCACCGCGCTTCAATACAAGCAGCAGTAACATAACATTATTGGTTCGAAAGGTTCTATTACAAGTATAGTTTGTGGTGCCGCTGCTGTAAGTCAACTCGACCATCATGTTACGATTTTCGTCGATAGAGCCGAGAGCATCAAACAACAAGCGCTCGACTTGGTTTTCATTGCTGCGCGCAAAATGGTCTGCTGCGAGCGCATTATTATTCTGATTTATTTAGTGATGGTGAGCGTGGGGGTCGGATACTACTTTTTCGGGTTGAGCTTGTTCTGCTTGTTCTGC
>CAWVSV010000024.1:0-29472 GCA_963933095.1 uncultured Cellvibrionales bacterium | reverse complement strand
ATCGCTATTTATAATCATCCATAAAAAAGCCCCACAACTCGAAAAGATGCAGGGCCTTACAAACACTCACCCGTTACTTAAATTCAACATCAACCATAGTGCTAAGATCAGCATCGTAGTCAACACCGTCAACACCAAAGCCAAACAACTTTAAAAAATCTGAACGGTAACCAGCGTAATCAGTTAACTCAAGCAGATTCTCCTCATTTACTTTTGGCCATATAGCCTCAACTTTGGCTTGCACCTCAGGATTCAACTCCCACTCATCGACACGAAAACGACCCTGTTCATCAAGACGAGGCGCATCGGAAAATATACACTCTTTAAACAGACGCTGGATCTGATCAATACAATGCTCATCGGTACCTTCAGCCTTCATTACCTTGAATAGAATCGACATATACAAAGGCATAACAGGAATTGCAGATGAAGCCTGCGTCACGAGAGCCTTCAGCACAGAAACCCTAGCCTCGCCACCAATACCCGCAAGAGATTCAGTTAATGCAACTGCAGCACGATCAAGATCCTCCTTCGCCTTACCTATAGTGGCGCGACCATAGATTGGCCAAGTAAGCTTGTCACCGAGGTAGGTATAAGCCACGGTTTTGCAGCCCTTATTGAGCAGGTCAGCGCCCTTAAGCGCATCCACCCACAACTCCCAATCCTCACCACCCATGACTTTAACTGTATCGGCGACCTCTTTTTCATTAGCGGGTTCGACGGTAATATCTGTAATTTTGAGCGTATCAGTATTCAGGTTTTTAGCGGTGTAGCCTTTACCTATTGGCTTGAGCACTGAATTGAACGTTTCGCCGGTTTTCGGATCAGTGCGTCGCGGGGACGCCAGACTGTAAACTACCAAATCAATTTTACCCATTCCCTCTTTCAGTAGAGTCAGAGTTTTTTCTTTAACCTCATCACTAAAGGCATCGCCATTGATCGTCTCACTGTAGAGGCCTGCATCACGAGCAGCAGCGTCAAAAGCAGCAGTATTGTAATACCCAGCTGAACCCGTCTTACGATCAGTGGATGGCTTCTCAAAACAAACACCCAAAGTATTTGCACCAGAACCAAAGGCCGATGTAATACGAGACGCCAAGCCGTAACCGGTGGAGCAACCGATTACCAAGACATTTTTTGGCCCGCCTGCCACTTCGCCCTTGGCTTTGGTAAAAGCGATCTGCTCGTCGACATTAGCCGCACAACCGACAGGATGAGCATTAATGCAGATAAAACCGCGAACTTTAGGCTTGATAATCATTTAGTGACCTTTAATTTCAGTACGTATTTATAAATGGCTCGTTTTAGCTTCGACTCAATCGGGCTAAATTAATGGGACTTATTATAGGCCCCTAGGGCGTAGAAAACAGCGATTTTATTTCTATCACAGACCTGCACTCTACTTATAAACTTCCATTCTTTCGGCGCTTAACAAGCTCACTGATACCACCATCGCATCACCATATTTCTCGCTGATCATCTCAACATTCCCTTTGCGCACACCTTTAAATATCCCTTGCCGCATGCGACCACTAATACTGTATACACGTACTTTATAACCGATATAAGCCGCTAGCTCACTTTTACCCACCGCAACAAAACGAGGCACATGCACAACATTAGCACCCTGGTCTACTGACGCATCGCCTGCAAACTTCGGAGCACCCCGATCAAAAGAAAACTCCAAAGGGATGACAGCGTGATCATTCACTAACAATGACAGTTTTAATAAGTCAGCCCAATCTTCTGAATCATAAAGTGACAACTGTTCATAACTGAAGGCTTCGGACGGATAAGCGGCGAAATTAATCGAGCCTGGATCGAGCAAAAACTCCCTATAAGCCTCTCGAACCGATATGCCCGGATTCACACCCCAAGTTGCCATATAGTAGTTCCCGTCACGCTCGACTTCGCGATGAACGAACGCCTCCACCGGGAGGTTCATCTTAGCGCTGCAGTAACGCCCCATACGGCGTATGTAGCCTGAGTCGGTGTAATCCAGCTCAACTAATTGCAAAGAAGGCTTAGTGGCTACCAGCATGGCGCTAGAATTTAATGACGCTACCCCCCCAACAACAGCCTTAACCCTAGCAATAGCAAGTTCGGGGATCACAAGTTCCACATTGAGCTCAAGCACATTACGCAACGAAGAATAACCATAGTTAATCTGTGCATCAAAAATTACCGGGCCGTAACCCATCGCCCGTAAGTCATCGCCTGATAAAAACTGCACGCGACCACAAGAAGGCTCTACATTTTCAGAAAATGAAGCGTTAGCAGATGCAATGTGACTCTCCAAATACGCGCTAGAGATCAATCCTAGATGA
The DNA here is from genome assembly GCA_963933095.1 of uncultured Cellvibrionales bacterium. Lineage (GTDB taxonomy): Bacteria > Pseudomonadota > Gammaproteobacteria > Pseudomonadales > Cellvibrionaceae > UBA1124. Next base: position 27,145 of record CAWVSV010000024.1, on the reverse strand, counting down.
ACCCCAGTCAACTCAACAGAGAGGGAATCAGGTGCAACATCACCAGACAAGCCTAGCGCCACCAAAACAAACAGCCATTTTTTTTCACTACTCAATCGTATAGTGGCTATACGATTGAGTCCCGCATCAAGTAACAAAGGTGACACATCAACACCATCAATATTTACGCCGCCCTCAAGATCAAGGTAAATACGCTCATAGTGAATAGATGCGATCGGGTTGACGGCAGCAATCTGACCATCTAGCTGCTGCTGCAACTTGAATTCTACGAATAATTTAGCCGCCACCGCCGCCACCAACAACAACGCAGCTAATAATAGTAATTTTTTGATAAATGTAAACATACACACCCTAACAAGCGCTTCAACCCGGCAGCCATTATAGGCATTTTCAGCCGTAGCAGCTATACGCGAAACACCAAACATTTTACCCATCTGATAGGGATGATTTTCTAACACTTGTTACACGACAGAGGTTTCTTAAGCGTCTAACCGCTTTTAATTACAATAAAGATAAATGATAAGCACCTAAGAGATACAGCAACATCAATAGATTGGATTAATGCGCACTCACCACTAGAGGCCTCCACATAATTCGAAATCATCAATTAACAAGTAAAAAAAAACAGCCACCCAAAAGGTGACTGCTTTTTTGACTCCTACCAATACTGCAAACAGCAGCGGTAAAAGTACAAACTAGAAAGCTGTTTTAAAGTGCAACAACGTTCTCAGCTTGTGGACCTTTTTGGCCTTGACCTACTTCAAACTCAACTTCTTGGCCTTCAGCCAGAGTCTTAAAGCCACCGCCCTGAATTGCAGAGAAATGAACGAAAACGTCTGGGCCATTTTCCTGCTCGATGAAGCCGAAGCCTTTAGATTCGTTGAAGAACTTAACTTTACCAGTAACTTTAGACATGTCTATTTCCTGTAATACTTAATAACTGAGGTTTGCTGAGAAACTGGGCATAACTTATAGCTACAGGACGAGATCTTGTCGTACTTCGCATTACTGGAGATAAAAAATTCCAAGTATTCTAAGCTGATCACCAGGCATTCAAAGCTGATCATTTGTACACCGTTTCTAAAGCGTACTGAGGCATTCTAGCACCTATTTCTACAACCACCAAATACTGTGTGAATAAAAAAGGGCTGATAATGATGCCAACCCTTTTTTACCGTGCTTACCCGCTACAGCAGCAGGCGACGCACATCGCTAAGCACCGCAGTCAGGTAGGTAAAGAAACGACCTGCATCGGCACCATTAACTGCGCGATGATCATAAGACAACGAGAGCGGCAACATATTGCGCGGATCAAAGTCTTTGCCATTCCAAACAGGCTTCATTTGAGCTTTAGATACACCTAAAATAGCCACTTCTGGCGCATTAACAATAGGCGTAAAACCATTGCCACCCATGGCCCCAAGACTTGAGATAGTAAAACAGCCACCTTGCATATCTTTTGGCAATAGTTTACCTGCACGCGCCTTGGCGACAATAGCCGTAAACTCGTCAGCTAGCTCCCATAGGCCTTTCTTGTCGACGTCGCGGATAACTGGCACCACTAACCCGACAGGAGAGTCCACAGCAACACCGATATGCACATAATCTTTTTTAACGATATGCTCACCATCGGCGTGCAGAGAAACATTAAAACTATCTTCAGCGCGCAATGCAGCAGCACACGCCTTCAACAGAAATGGCAACGGAGTCAGTTTGGAACCACGTTTTTCAGCTTCAGGCTTGAGCCCTTTACGGAATGCTTCAAGCTCAGTGATATCGGCATCGTCCCACTGAGTGACATGCGGCACGTTCAACCAATTCCGAACCATATTGTCAGCGGTGAGTTTCTGAACTTTGCTTCGCTTCACCAGCTCAATATCGCCAAACTTGCTAAAATCAACCGCTGGAATAGGAGGGATACCTGTTCCCCCAGAGACTGCAGTGGAGATGCCCTTTTCAACTTGCTGCACTATCTGCTTTACATAAGATCGCACGTCATCTTTATTCAAACGGCCGCGCGGACCCGAGCCTTTAACTTTACTGAGCGTAACACCCATCTGGCGCGCCAGTTTGCGCACAGCAGGGCCGGCATAAACATTGCTACTAGCAGTATCATCTGCAACGGGCGCTGCAGACTGGGCCTTAGAAGTTACCGGTTTATCCGGCACTGGAATCGATGCGACGGTGGCGGGAACAGGAGCTGAAGTAGGAGCAGCTACTGGCGCTGCAGCACCTACTGTCAAAATAACACCAATGGCATCGCCCGCAGAAACCTTGTCGCCCTCTTTTACCGATAAGCCAATGATTTTCCCAGCCTTAGGAGCAGGAATTTCCATAGAGGCTTTATCTGTCTCCAGTACAATAACAGAGGCACCTTCGTCTATATCGTCGCCAACAGCTACACAGATCTCAATGATCTCAACATTTTCAGCCCCCCCCAAATCGGGAAGCAGTAATGGCTCTTCAACGCCAGAGGAGGCCACCAAAGGTGAAGCGGCAACCGGAGCAATAACCGGAACAACAATAGAATTGTCGCCGGCGACAGTAAGCGTCACCATTGCATCCCCCGGAGAAACCTTGTCGCCCTCGGAAACCGCAACACTCAAAACAGTGCCCGAAGCTTCAGCCGGTATTTCCATCGAAGCTTTATCGGTCTCGAGAACTATTAACGAGTCACCCTCGGCAACCTCATCACCTATAGCAACACAAATTTCGATAACCTCCACACCTTCTGAACCACCGAGATCGGGAACGCTAAACAGCTGATCAGCCGATACTGCGGTAGACAGAGCGACAGCAGGTGCTTCAGCTAAGGGCGCGGGCTCAACGGCCACAGCACCTTCAACTTCAATCTCGACCATGAAATCGCCTTCGGAAACCTTATCGCCTTCTGCAACTTTCAAACTGACAATTTTACCCGCGACCGGAGTCGGCAAATCCATTGATGCTTTATCGGTTTCAACTACGATAATAGAATCTTCAACCGCTACGACATCGCCTACGGTCACGCACAATTCAATAACTTCAACGCCTTCGGCGCCGCCAATATCAGGGACTTTGATCGTTTCAATGGCCACTGTTTTTCCTCAATTCAATCAATCAAATGCGCTCGGTATCACTACCGAGCGCCGATTACTTAGTCTTACACGGTCATCGGATTGGCTTTATCCGGATCGATACCAAAATCTTTAATCGCCTTAGCCACCAAGCCAGACTTGATTTTTCCTTGATCGGCCAGCGCTTTCAAAGTTGCAACCACGATAAATTTGCTATTCACCTCAAAGAAGTGACGCAACTGCTGGCGGCTGTCTGAGCGACCGAAACCCTCAGTACCCAGCACTTTATAATCACCCTCGATATACGGACGCAACTGCTCGCTGTAGGTTTTCAAGTAGTCGGTAGCAATAACGGTTGGGTGCTCAGCATTTGAGGCCAGCAAACCAGTAATGTAAGGCTGCTGGGGCTCAGCCTCTGGGTGCAACATATTCCAGCGCTCAGCAGCCTGACCATCACGAGTCAACTCATTGACCGAAGTCACCGACCAAACATCGGACTCAACTTTGAACTCAGAGCGCAAGATTTCGGCCGCCGCTTCCACTTCGCGCAAAATTGTACCTGATCCCAACAGATTGACTCGTAACTTAGCCTTTTCATTCTCGGCCGACTTTAGCTTATACATACCTTTAATAATGCCGGCTTCGACGCCTTCCGGCATCTCGGGGTGGCTGTAGTTCTCGTTCATCAAGGTAATATAGTAGTAACAATTCTCTTTTTCGCCGTACATACGGCGCAAACCGTCCTGCACTACTACCGCTAACTCATAGGCGTAAGTCGGATCGTAAGTGCGGCAGTTGGGCACAGTATTGGCGAGCACCAACGAGTGGCCATCTTGATGCTGTAAACCTTCGCCGTTAAGGGTGGTGCGACCCGCAGTGCCGCCGAGCATAAATCCACGCGCCTGAGCATCGCCTGCCAACCAAGCAAGATCGCCGATGCGCTGATGCCCAAACATCGAGTAATAGATATAAAACGGCACCATCGGAGTTTCGTGACTGCTGTAAGAGGTGGCGGCTGCAATCCAAGAAGACATAGCGCCAGCTTCATTAATACCCTCTTCCAGAATCTGGCCAGACTTGTCCTCTTTGTAGAACATAATCTGGTCCGCGTCCTGCGGAGTGTATTTCTGCCCCTCGGAGGAGTAGATACCCAACTGGCGGAACATACCCTCCATACCGAAGGTGCGCGCCTCATCCGGCACGATAGGTACAACATTTTTGCCAATTTTCTTGTCTTTTGCCAATGACGACAAAATACGAACAAAAGCCATGGTAGTGGAAATTTCACGGGTACCGGAGCTCTTCAGCTGACCCTTAAAAGCATCCAACTCAGGCGTCTCTAGCGATACGAAGTCGGCCTTGCGTGTAGGTACCACACCGTTCAGCGTATTGCGGCGCTCACGCATATATTGCATTTCAGGACTATCTTCGGCCGGACGATAGTAAGGCACATCGGCTAAGTCTTCGTCGGAAATAGGAATACCAAAACGATCACGGAATTTCTTCAGCGCATCCATACCCAACTTTTTGATCGAGTGAGTATCATTAGATGCCTCACCAGAGGTGCCCATACCGTAACCCTTAACGGTCTGCGCCAAAATAACGGTCGGACGGCCCTTGGTTTTCATGGCCTTATCGTAGGCTGCAAACACCTTAAATGAGTCATGGCCGCCGCGATTCAAGTACATGATCTCGTCGTCAGTCAGGTCTTTCACCAATTCGAGCAGCTCAGGGTACTTACCGAAGAAATGCTCACGAGTATAAGCACCGCCCTTGGCTTTGTAGTTCTGCATTTCGCCATCGACGACTTCATCCATGCGCTTCTGCAATAGACCGCTAGTATCTTTTTCTAACAAGGCATCCCAATGGCGACCCCAAAGAACTTTTTCTACATTCCAGCCGGCGCCGCGGAAAACACCTTCCAACTCTTGCACGATCTTACCGTTGCCACGCACAGGACCATCTAGACGTTGCAAATTACAATTGATCACGAAAATCAAGTTATCAAGATTTTCACGACCCGCTAGCGCGATAGCGCCTAGTGATTCAGGCTCGTCGCATTCACCATCACCGAGGAAGGCCCACACCTTGCGGTCGCCCGCAGGGATCATGGAACGGCTTTCCATGTAACGCATAAAGCGCGCTTGATAAATGGAGGTAATTGGACCTAGACCCATGGACACGGTCGGGAACTGCCAGTAATTAGGCATTAACCAAGGGTGCGGGTAGGAAGACAACCCCTTGCCATCTACTTCACGACGGAAGTCATCCATCTGCGCTTCAGTAAATCGCCCCTCGATAAAAGAGCGCGCATACATGCCTGGCGCCGAGTGGCCCTGAAAATAAATTAGGTCGCCTGGGCCGCCTTCGTTACCGCGAAAAAAGTGGTTAAAAGCCACATCATATAGTGTTGCAGCCGAAGAAAACGAGGCGATGTGACCACCGAGCCCGTCGGAATTGTTGTTGGCGCGCATTACCATCGCCATAGCATTCCAACGGATAATAGAGCGAATTTTGCGCTCTAAAAACAAATCGCCAGGATAAGGTACTTCCTGGGTCACAGGAATAGTATTGCGATAAGGGGTGGTGATCGCAGAAGGCTGATCGACACCGTGCCCAGCAGCCGATTCAGACAGCTGTTTGAGAAGAAAAGCGGCGCGCTCTTGACCACCATGGCGAACGACAGACGCCAGCGCGTCAAGCCACTCTTGGGTTTCGAGGGCATCATAATCTTCAATCATTAAACACTCCTAACGTAGACCAAATGGGCCCACTGATATAAATATAAAAAAGTAAAACTGAAAAGTGCGTATCTGATCGACTATAGGGAGGCCCGCAAACTTCTGCGCGCCAATTCTTTTAGACCCCTAAACCATCAGACAACACCGTAAAAATGGCGCTGATGTTGCCACAAAACGACACACAATGCCACCTGATGCGCTATTACGCGTGGTTCAACTGAGACTTAAAGTAACCTCATCGTTGTTATGGGTAAGAATAAACAACCGCTTCGCGCTTAAATTCGGCGGCACTCGTAACCGCCTTCATACCAGTAAGCTGAGCCGGTTCCAGCGCTTTGGAAACCAGCCACAAGCGTCGACTCGGCTGAACAACTGCTTTGTAATAAGCTTTTAGTTCAGCAGGACTGACATTATTGACGGCATAGGCCAATTGTTGGTGACGGTCAAACTGAGCATTTTTGTAAAGTACGTTATCCCAGTAGCGTGACGATTGTTGCCCTAGGTTTTTAGGGGCTTGGAGCAAGTTGTTGCTCACAGCCTGCTGATGCACGGTTAGGTCTTTGGGCATCGATAACGTAAAGTCATCGACAAAATTGCCAATTTCTTCGATAAGGCGAGCACCGTCAGCAACCGGCGATTGCACGATAAAAATACTACCAGGCAATTTTTTCAGCGGCATGCCAGATACCATCACGATATAGCCCAATTGCTTTTCGGTACGCAAGCTATTGAAAAATGGCGAGTGCAGCACCTGCCGTAACAACAGCATTTTCGCCTTATCTTCAACAGAATCATCCAAGCCCTGAACGTAGAGCACCGCAGCGGTATCTTTATGCTCTACCAGCAGCTCCCGCAGAAAAGGCACGTCTGATTTCTTATCCACAGCCGCTTCCAACTTAACCACATGGGCCCGAGGCAAACTGACTTCACCCTTTTTTTGCAACACTTGATTATGAATTAAAGCCGCCAGCTTTACCGCTTCTTGCCGATAAACATTACCATAAAACAGCGCCTCAGCCTTGGCATTCACTAACAGAGAAGCATTAAACTCATTAAAATCGGCCAAACTAACGGACGCCAGAGCATCGCGTAAAATATGCGGCTGCCAGAGAGGCGAAAATACCATAATCGCCACCTCGCGAGCCAGCTGTTGATAAGGTGAGGCCTTAGTAGCATTTTTCCAATTACGCATCAACTCAACTTTAACACTATCAAAGCGCGCACTGTCAAAACGCGCCTTGCGAATAGTTTCCATTATGCGGGTCAACAACAATCCCTGACGGTCATTGTAGCCTTGGATATTAATATCAATGCCGCGGCTATTACTGCTCACTGAAAAATCTAAACCAGCAAGCCGAGCAGGGTAAGCAAATTCATTCAGGGAATCGTTAATTAGGGCCACGAACAACTTATTCATCGCCGCTGTTTTAGCCGTCTGTGCAGCCATAGGCAACTTTAAGCGCAGAGTGATGTTGGCACGTGGCACTTTAAATTTTTCACCCTGCTTAAACCAAACCTCATAGCCATCCGTGTCAATTATCTTGGAGGGCGGGGTATTCACTCGGTCAACATTGTCATTAAGCAAGGGGCTCGATTTCACCGTTAAACGCTGCGGGATAAACAAATTCTCACCAGAAAAAAACAACTGACGACTATACTTTTCAACGATAAATGGGGCTGATGCCGCCATAGCGCTAACTTTATAAGGCGTCTGATACCAAGGGCTGATTTTATCTGTGTCAACATTGGGTGCGGTTAAGGTCAGCAGTAAATTTTTAGGCTCTAAATAGGACAAAAATTTTCGAATAATTGCAGGGTCAAATTCTGCGTATAAATACCCCCCACGTAACACATCCTCAGGGACATATTTGTGCAGTCTATTGGCTAAAGCGCTAACGGTTTTCATCGCGCCGCTTTTTTCTTGAAAACGAAAGGCGATCTCTGCAAGTTTTTTTTCCTCATCAAAGCGCCATTCTTTTATTCCTTTGCGCTGCAGATTCTCAATCACATGAAATGTCAATGCGACAATTTGATCTACCACTTTTACGCCGCGCTCGGTCAGCTGAATATTGATATCAAAACTGCCGTCAAAGCGAGTTTGGTCGCTCCCTCCAGCACTTAAGCCTTCGGCCCAACCGTATTTTTTAAGAAATGACAGCAAACTGCCCTCACCTTCATGACCAAGCAAATTGCCAATATATTGCAGCGGCTTCTGGCGGTAATAGCCTGCCGAATAAGGTATAGCGAAGGACAGCCTGAGTAAACGCTCTTCTTTTAAGGGCTTAACCACTACTCGTGCAGGTAAAAATCCATCCACATACAAAGGAATTACAGAATTATTAACCACCGCATCGCTGTTGACAATTTTATTAAAGCGCGCAACTGTGATCGCCTCCAATTCATCGAGCGAGCTGCTCCCCAATACTACCAATGACATAAGATTGGCGGAATAATAACGGTCATAGAATTTCACCAACGCACTGCGCACACTGTCGTCTTTACGGTCCGCAAGGGTTTCCAAATTACCGGTGCGAAACATTGACAACGGGTGTTCAGGGTTGACGATCTGGCTGTAAACATCACTGCGGCGACGCGACTCATTTTTAATTCGTAATTTATATTCCGACTCCACAGCATGGCGTTCGCGGTCGACATACTTGTCCGTTAATAATGGCGCCACAAAAAACTGGGCGAAACGGTCGAGGCTCGCTTCTAGATAACGAGAGTCCACATCGAAGAAATAATTGGTATGTTCGGAGCTAGTGTAGGCGTTGTGACTACCCCCATGTTCGCTTATAAACTGCTGATATTCACCCGCTTCAGGGTATTGCTCAGTCCCCAGAAACAGCATATGTTCAAGAAAATGCGCCAAACCTTGGCGATCTTTCGGATTTTGATTGGAACCAACATACACATCCAAAGCGGCCGCCGACTTTTCGGCGCTGGTATCCGAGATCAATAGCACCTGCATTTTATTATCGAGCTGCAAATAACGATATTCGCGGCTATCGTTTTCACTCACCACTATTTGAACATCATTAGCCGATAGAGCCGGCAAGGCTATCAATGCCATTAAAAGAACCGAAAGTCGTTTCATAAAATTCTCATGTCGATACGCTATACCAAGTATTTTACAGCGCCGCTATTTCTTCAGTTTGATCGGCAACATCGATGTCGAGTGTGGGCCAAGCATACAAAACTGCCTTAACTAGAGTAGCTAGGGGAATAGCAAAAAACACTCCCCAGAAGCCCCATAAACCACCAAAAGCCAGTACCGCTAGGATAATAGCCACTGGGTGTAAATTAACCGCTTCAGAAAACAACAGCGGCACTAACACATTTCCATCGAGCGCTTGAATAACCGCATAGGCACCCAGTAAATAAAAGAATTCTGTACCCCAGCCCCACTGAAACAATGCGATGAGCGCCACAGGAAAAGTCACCACCGCGGCGCCGATATAGGGGATCAATACCGACAGACCGACCGCAAGCGCTAGCAACAGAGCATAATTGAGACCCAAGCAGACAAAACATACATAGCTGGCACTAGCGACAACGATAATCTCTATGACTTTACCACGTACATAATTGGCTATCTGTTGGTTCATCTCATGCCATATACGGTTCATGACAGGGCGTTTTTTTGGCAAAAATGCGGCCAGCCAAGTCATTATTAAATTGCTATCTTTAAGAAAGAAAAATACCAGAATAGGCACCAATACTAAATAAATTAGCGCCGCAGCCAGCACCCCCAAGTTCGCCAATGAAAAGGTCAATATCGTCTGCCCCATAGCACCCAAACTTTTACCGGCACTGTCCACCATCTGTAATACATTTTGATCGCTAAATAGCGTGGGATACTTCTCGGGCAATAATACCAGCAGCTCTCGTCCCTCCGTTAACATCCGCGGCAATTCAGTAAAGAAAGTGACTGCCTGGCGAGAAATTGCTGGCAACAACAACAGCAAACTGGCAGCTAAACACCCTACTAGAACTAAAAAAGCAATGGACACAGCAAGAATATGTGGAGCCCCCCAGACTCGAAGGCGGGACACCATACCTTGCATCAAAAAAGCGATTATTACACTGGCAATCATGGGTGCAAGCACTTGCCCCATAGTCACCACGACCAACACACCGATAGAAAGTATCAGTGCCAACAGCACCGCTTCCTCATCAGCAAAATAGCGGTCTATCCAGCTTTGAAAAACATTCAGCATTTGCTGTTAAACCTTGTTTGTTAAGTTAGTAGAACGCGCACTATCGCCATCGCGATGAAAACAAGTCAAGCGAAAAGTATTCAGCATCATTTATTAAGCCTTTTGTAAAATATACATATAGAGCGTCACACTCTCACTTTGCGCCTCTGCAAATGAGAGTATCTGATTACCGGATAATTCCGCAAAAGATTTTACATCGCGCACAGAGCCAGCATCGGTGGCCAGCAGCCGCAGGGTTTGCCCCGACTGCAGCTTATTTAAACCCTGCCGAGCCTTCAACAAAGGCATCGGGCAGTTAAGACCGGCGGCATCCACCTCGATATCCACCGGACAACTAATAATGTCTTCAGCCTGCATCTTTGGAGGGAGAGTTTCACTCATAACACTAATTCACCTTTACAAAATCTGAACAATTTGCACCTATCGCAGTCGAAGCGCTAAAGTAGGACCTTATCTACGGGAGTTCACGTGCGACTTTTTTCAACCTTACTTACATCTGTTTTGGTATTGGTGCTCGCTATAGCCAAGCCAAGCTACGCCGACAATAACTTGCCCGACCTAGGCGGCGCCAGTGGTGGCATAGTATCACCCGAGCAGGAGTACGCACTTGGGCAGGAGTGGCTGCGATTGTACCGCAGCCGCGTGCCCACGTCCTCAGACCCTCTGTTGAATGATTATATAGACCAGTTGTTACGCCGACTGGCTATGTTCAGTCAACTTGATGACCGCCGTTTGAGCACTGTTATAGTCGAAAACCCAAGCATGAACGCCTTCGCTGTTCCTGGCGGTGTGCTCGGTGTGCATACCGGACTTTTCCTCTATGCCGAATCAGAACATCAACTGTCGTCGGTACTTGCGCACGAACTGGCGCACTTGAGTCAGCGTCACTTTGCCCGCGGCGTTCAGCAACGCCAAGCCAACTCTATGGGGTTAATGGCCGCACAACTGGCTAGTTTGGTATTGATGGCCACTGCGGGCAGCGAGGCAGGCATTGCTGCGCTGTCGGCCTCAAGAGCCATGGCTCTCGATAATCAGCTGCGTTTTAGCCGCCAAAATGAGCAGGAGGCCGATCGCGTCGGCCTGCAAACCATGATTAAAGCGGGCATGGACCCATTCGAGGTGCCGAAAATGTTTGAGCGCATGCTCCACGCCACCCGCTTTAGCCGTCGCCCGCCAGAATTTTTATTAACCCACCCCATCACCGAAAAGCGTATTAGTGACTCGCGCAACCGTGCTCAAAAACATCCGAAAAAACAATTTTTAATCAGCACCAATTTTCACCTGATGCGCGCCCGCATTCGCCTCGACAACGAAGAGTCACCGCAAAAAGCGATACAGCGGTTTAGCGGTGAAATAAAGGGCAATACCTTATCGATGGACGCCAGCTATTATGGCTTAGCACTGGCACAATCGCGCGCAGGAATGACCGAGAATGCCCGCAAAAGTTTGCAGCGGTTGCTGAACAAAGAGCCCGACAAAATCGCCTACCTTGTGGCGCAAGCTGAAATAGAATCAACCGCAAAAAACTACAAAAAGACCTTAAGTGTGCTTAAAAGTCGCTTGGCTGAATCGCCCAACAACCACCCGCTCAACGTCACCTATGCGGAAACGCTAATGAATGCAGGGCAGCACCAAGAGAGTGAAAAAGTATTAGCTAACTACTCGCGCCAACGCCCTAATGACCCCTATGTGTGGTATTTACTAGCCGAGGTACACGGTTTGGCTGGAAATATTTTCGGCGTCCACAAGGCTAGATCTGAATATTTCATCTTGAACGGCATTTATGACAAGGCGGCACGGCAAATTAACCATGCCTTGAAGATGGTAAAGGGAAACTACATGCAAACCGCTCTATTAGAAGAGCGTTTACGGCAAGTACAGCGCATGCAAGAGAAGACCAGACTTTAGGGACATACAGGCGAAATAGCTTATTGCCCTTCTAAGCGTGCCGATTTTTGCTTCTACAAAACCTGCATTTCTACCATACTTGGTGGTCACGCAATCCACTTCTTGGACAGACTTTACCTTGGTAGACTGCAGCGATCGCCGCTCGTAAGCTTTAACGGCACCCAAACCAAAGGCCGCTTATTCAAAATCAATAATGTGGTGGGCGTTCGTCTGCTGGATTTCCTGCGCTGCCCTGCTCGGCTGAATAATTCATCTCATCGTGCTTTTTCGCCAGTGCAATCATCTGCTTTTGCATAATACGGATAATACTGTCTTGCTCGGTGATCACATCGTTTAGCTGCGCCAAGGTGTCATCCTGATAGGAGACTCGGGTTTGCAGATCGATCAGTTGATCTTGTAATTGCTCGATTTCACTCATTTTTTCTGTCTCTTTAAAGGCAAGCGTAAAGGCAGTCAATTAATTTCTGCGCTCGTGGATCCACTAACAAGCCCTGACCCATACGGTTAGTAATATAGCCAAAACCAATACCAAATTCAGGATCGGCAAAACCTAGGCTGCCACCGGCACCTGGATGCCCAAAACCCTTGACACCGCGTCCAAAGCGACAGTCGGCTTTATCGTGCTGGCTGAGCATAAAACCGCAGCCAAAGCGCAAGTGGGCGCCCAACACTTTATCGTCGCCGCGGCTAAGTTCAGTCCAACAATGGTCTAAGCTGTGTGTCTGCAAAACACTCTCGCCATCGAGCGTGCCACCATTGGCAAGCGCCGCATAAATTCGCGCCAAGCCCTGTGCTGTGCAGTGGCCATTGGCTGCTGGCACTTGTGCGGCCCGCCACTCGGGACTGTTAGTGCCAAGCATTAGACTCATAGGGTTGGTAAACGCTTTATTGACTACCCCTTTAGGGTCGGCCTTCATCATATCGCCAATACTGGAGCCACTGCCCTGGTGTTCTGCGCCTTTAGTCACTTTTAACGGTGCCATAGCGGCGATATTCGTCTGTTGCTCAAGGGGAATACCGAAGTGACAGCTTGCCTTTAACGGTTCGGCCACAAACTGCTGAAAATAATCGTTGAAACTGTCAGCCCCGGAGACACGACAAATCAGCTCGCCTACCAACCAACCATAAACGAATGGCGAATAACCCTGAGCTGAACCTGGCGGCCACCAAGGTTCTTCAGCCTCAAGACGCTCGACGACAGAATCCCAACTGAAGATTTCACTATCTTTTAAACGCCCATGAAATGCTGACAAACCACTGTTATGGCTCATCAACTGACGTACGCTAATATCGGCTTTACCGTTTACCTCAAAACCGTCCCAGTAATCGGCCACGGGGGCATCCAAATCCAGCCAGCCGCGCTCCAGCAGTTGAATAACACACAGCGCCACCAAGCCTTTACTGACCGAGAAGCAATTGGCTCGAGTATCGCTATTCCACGGTTCTTGCCCATCGCGATCTTGATAACCGCCATAAATATCGAGCAGTGACTGGCCGTGGCGATAAATAACCAGGCCCGCACCCTGCTCGCTATGATCGCGAAAAAGCTCGCCGAAGGCGGCGGCGACCGGTTCAAAACCCGGCGCGATATAACCTTGTACTAATGGCTTAGCTGATGTCATAACTGAAAATATACGTTTCTCAATGAAGACCGCTATTGTCGCTTAAAACAGCCTACAAAATCCATATAACAAGGGCCAAATAGATCAGCATGGTCTCAAACTAACCGCTCAAAATTGGTGTTGATTTCTATAGCAATAGTAACAACACCCTAACTCGGTCATCCACCCGGTGGATACAGCAAGAGCCACAAGCTCAACCTGTTAGCCCGCAAGGAGTTAGCAATGTTTAATTTAGTCTGCGAGCAAAGCAGTTCTGCACCGCATTTTAAGCAATACCTCAAAACAAGCTTCAAAAGCGACCTCAAAGGCGACAATGAATTTATAACCTATTATTGCGATCAAGCCGCACAGATAGTGCGCGGTGAGCGACTAAAAGAGATGCTACTTTACTGGGGAGGCGATGAACGTGGCATCGATTTTAAAGGTCCGCGCCAAAATGTGCCCGTCTGCATTCCCATATCTACCCAGTACACCCACGCCTGCGGCATTGCCAGCGCCTTCAAGATTCGTCATCAAAAACGAGGTTAAGTCTGTTCACTCGGCGGCGACGGCGCCGCTAGTAAGGGCGACTTTGCCGAGGCACTGCATCTCGCAACGGTCTGGCAATTGCCGGTGGTATTTGTGATCAACTCTAACCAATGGGCCATCTCGGTACCACGCCATCGTCAATATGCCGCCAAGCAACTGACCGACAAGGCAACTGCGGCAGGATTCACGGATGTGCAAGTCGATGGCAATAATTTTGGCGTTATTTTGACACCAGTCGCAGCGGCTATTGCCAGAGCGCGAGCAGGTAAAAGCGGGGTTAATAGAGTGCCTAAGTTATCGTCTTAGCGACCACACTAGCGCCGACGACGCCAGCCACTATCGCCAAAAAAGCGAGCTTAAAAAAACTAGACAACAGGACCCTCTCATCCAGTTGAGCGATCAGCTGCACGCTCGCAGCGACTAGAATGACTCCCGTGAGACTGAACTGAACGCGCACTGTCACCAGCAAATCGACCGCGCCGTTGCGAGCTATCAAACCCCTTGATATGAAAACCATATACAACTCTGTGGCCTACACCGGCTGCTGTATTATTATCCTTAAAGCCGCGCGCAACTTTGGCGCCGGCGCTGAAATTGCGGCCAACCTAGCTGAGCATGCGCTTCAAGACTTAAAAGCCCCAGTAGTTAGAGTCTGTGGCTCTGACACTGTCATGCCGCTACTGAAAAATGAACATTACTACCTGCCCTCTAGTGGCGATATTGTGATTACGGCGGCAAAACTGGTGAGCTTTAGCTAGAGTTATATCAAATCCTAATTAAAGATGCTGATTAATGTTCTTTAAATTACCCGATTTAGGCGAAGGTCTGCAGGAAGCCGAAGTACTTGAGTGGCATGTGCGCGCCGGTGACCTAGTGACATACGACCAGTTATTAGTGTCCGTTGAGACCGCCAAAGCCATAGTCGATATACCTGCCCCATATGCGGGGGCCATTGATAAACTCATCGTACAAGTGGGGGAAATGGCGCATATCAGCGAGCCGCTACTGGCCTATGAGGAGGCCTATAAGGATGACGTACCTGAACAAGGTAACGCCACCGTCTTTGGCGAGCCCCCCACTAAAGTATCAGCCGCCGCCAGTGGCGACGAATTTATTATTGGCGCCGCAAAACACAATGACCCTATACCTGATAACCCAGCTGATAAGATCCCTAATCCGAGCGCAGCAAATCTTCCCGCTTCCGAACGATTAAAAGGACCGCGCCGCACCATGGCAAAAGTCATGAGCAGCTCGCGCGCCAATGTCGCCGCCGCCACTCTAATAGAGGATGCCGATCTAAGCGACTGGCCCAATGGCACAGACACCAGCGCACGCCTTTGTCGAGCCATCGCTAATGCCTGCCAGCAAGTGCCGGTATATTGCTGTAGATTCATCCGACGGGCTTTTTGTTCCCATAATAACTTCGGTAGAAAAATTGGATTTAACCCAAATAAGAGCCCAGCTCGATCATTTTAAACACGCTATTAATAAACGCTCTATTAGCTCTAAAGATATGCAAGGCGCTACCATCGCACTATCAAATTTTGGTGTTGTTAGCAGTAATAACCCAACAGAAAAAAAAGGCGGTCGCTACGGTAGCCCGATTATTGTGCCGCCCCAAGTCGCTATTATTGGCGCCGGGAGAACTTCACTTGAAGCCGCCGTTATCGACGACAAAGTTCAACCTAGACTACAACTGCCCCTCTCCATTAGCTTTGACCATCGCTGCGTAACCGGGGCCGAAGCCTCACGATTTTTAGCGGCGATGATTTTTGATTTGGAGAAAACTGACTAATCGTTAGCAGCCGGTCAGATTTAAACCTGCACAGCGAGGAACAGCAAATTTAAGGCTAGATTGATGTAATAGCGGTAACTACATTCTCGCGCCGCAAAATTTACAGTGCACGGCATCGCGATCGTGGCCACTTTTATTGCAGTTCTTACAGGCCTGACCAATACGTTCGCGTTGCATCTCTTGGGCCAATTCAGCCGTTAATATACCAGTGGGAATGGCAATAATAGAGTAACCGGTTAACATCGCCAGTGCCGCAATCACCTGCCCTAGCGGCGTTTGCGGAGTAATATCGCCGTAGCCAACTGTGGTAATAGTGACAATAGTCCAGTAGATACTCTTGGGGATACTGCTAAAGCCATTAGTAGGCCCCTCAATGGCATACATCAGCGAGCCAAAAATAGTCGACAGTACCAGCACGGTCGAGAAAAAAATCAAAATCTTGCGCCGTGACTGTACCATCGCACGCCCCAGTATATTGGCCTCACTCAGGTAGCGAACCAATTTCAAAATACGAAAAATTCGCAGTACCCGCAGCAGGCGAATAATCAGCAGATGATTGGCCCCAGGCACGAGCAGCGCTAGGTAAGTAGGCAAAATAGACAGCAAGTCAACCAGACCATAAAAACTGCACATGTACTTCCAAGGGTTGCGGGCACTGTAGAGCCGAGCGCCGTACTCCAAAGTAAATATGACGGTAAATGCCCATTCCAAAATACGCAGTTCAGGACGATAAAGCTCCGCAATCCACAACACCGATTCCAACATCAACAACACTACGCTAACCACAATGGCGTAGATCAATACCAAGTCAAATAGACGCCCGGCAGGGGTCTCCCAACCAAAAATAATCTCGTTGATCTTCTGCTGTAAGGGGGATTGCGACATGAAATTCTCTGCTATTTCAGGGAAACACGATAAACTAATGCCATTATCCCTATATGTGAATGAAAAGCTAACATGGCCCTCTTGCTAAAACCAATACACTGCCCTCACTGCCAACAGCCCATCAACAAAAGTCTGCTGCAGAAACATGGCGCACTCAAGGCGTTTTTGGGCAGCAAGCCTTTCCCATGTCCGCACTGCGAGCAGCAAGTACTATTCCCTGAAAATGGCGATCAAGTCCTCTCTATCGGCCTGTTATTAACCGTCATACTGGCGCCATTATTTCACCTCTGGCAGGTAGACTTTATCGACAGCCGCGTGCTGCTGGGTTTAGGTATTGCCACCATCGTCGCCGGAATTTTCACGCAAAAATTAGACAAGGCATAAACTGCTATGGCACTCGTATATTCAACCGAATCAGGTCGCCTCAAAGCCTCAAACATCAATGATACTGCTCTGGCCGGCGATGGCACCGTGCGCATTCACCGCGAAACTAAAGGCCGCAAGGGCAAAGGCGTGTCGTTGGTTAAAGGACTGCAAGTTGATGCCCTCGAGCTAAAGAAAATTGCTAAGAAATTAAAACAGAGCACAGGCTCAGGCGGCACCATTAAAGAGGGCGTCATCGAAGTTCAAACCGATGACCGCGACAAGCTTAAAGCTGAGTTGGAAAAAATGGGGCACACGGTAAAACTAGCGGGGTCTTGAAGCATGGAAAACCTGCCCTTTGATCCTGAAATACTCAAGACCCTGGCGCGTATGCCTATGCCTTTTGGTAAGTACAAGGGCAAGCTACTCGTGGACTTGCCAGAAGATTATGTGGTTTGGTTTAAGCAAAAGGGGTTTCCGGAGGGCAAGCTTGGAGAGCTACTCGGCCTTTTATACGAGATAAAGCTCTACGGCATGGAAGAGTTACTAACCCCGCTTAAAAAATAGATTTAAGCCAGGAAGGGGAAAATAAAAGAAAAATGATCTCGCCCGGCAGTCATTAGCTTCCTCAGTCCGTTATATATAGCGTACGTACCTTGATTTATAGGTATACGAATGCTGACAAAGACAAGATGCGCCTAGCAACCGTGTTATCGCACTTAAAAAATATCTGCAGAGAAAAAATGAATAGTATCAACTTAGAATTAGAAGTCGCTGAAAAATACCTTGATGAAATGTTAGAGGCTGATCGAGTAGGTGATTATCAGGGCTTTATAAAGCGCTTTGATGATAATGAATTGGACCAATTCAATGAAGAAGACTTTCACGAAGATGTGAACCTAATGCTCGAAGATTTAGGGGCCTATAAAAACCGAACTCTACTTGGTCACCTGAACGGTTTTGTAGATCCAAAATATCCTAAGAATTCAAGGTTTGTTTGGCGCGCAAACTATGAAAAAAATCAAGCTTTAATTGTTGTCGGTATTCACCAGATCAACGGCGTCTGGTATGTAAATGAGAGTAATGTGTCGAAGTAGTAGCAAATCTAGACCCTTCGAGATACCTATTATTGAAGGAACAGGTTGAACTTAGTACCCACTAGTTTACGGGTTGTTGCTTGTTCGGAAACCTCAGCAATCAGAAAACAGCTGATATAAGCAGGCAATAGGTATTGCTGGAGCCCTTACTAACAACTGGAGTCATGACCAGTTGAGCACGCGTTATGACAGACGGCTGGTAAAGATTTAAAGTCTTTCTATATTTACTATGTTACCGACCCACCTCAGCATGGCCTTTTTTAATAATATAAAAATAACCTGCAGACTGCCCGTAGCAACTAATAGTTTCACCTTCTCACAATGCTATGTATTCCAGTTTGGCAAACAGAGAATACATAGCAGCGGTGGATAATTTTTTCATCAGTGGTGATTCGATCAATCTATCCGGCTAATCGTTATTACCCACCGGCGCTCCATCGCCGCGGCTGACGATATCGCCTAGGCCTTACTCGGCAGACGAGCTCAAGCTGATCAATTGATCTATAAAGACGCAATTGCACTGCAATACCTGGCCTTGTAATAGCGCCTTAGCAGAGGTTTGATGAGTTTGTTTATGATCCAGAGGGTAGTCGCAATCTGGATCACTGACATCGTTTGTTTTAGCATCAATCTTATAATGCAGATCAACTTTGCCACTGAGCAGGTAATAACTCAAAAACGAACTTGTTGGCGATTTAAATAAGCACTCACCTGTTTGTATGTCGATGACGATAGATGTAGCAACCAGCTAACCTAGGTACTCATCCGCGACTAAAGCGATCGGATGAAACTGCTTAATAGAGCTAGGGTCGATACTAAAACCTGACGTTTTTTTTGAAGTACTTACTGAGCTGGCCATAACGATCCACCAGTACGGAGTAACACGAGCGCTCCGGCAAAAGCGACCCTATGAGTCTATAAGTGTGTGAATCACATGTGGGAAGGATTACTTTTAAGCGACCTATAATTCAATTACTGTTGCAAGCTCGAAATTTAAAACAAAAAAGGAGCCGAGGCTCCTTTTTTTAACTGATTACAGACCTCTAACCGCTTGCAACTTATCTCATTAGTTGCCGTAGCTCATCAAACGCTGGTAGCGCTTCTCGATCAAAGTGTCCATATCGACCTTGGAGAACTCATCGACTTGAGCGCTAAGGCGCTGACGCAGACGATCGGCCATTAGGTCTAGATCGCGATGGGCACCACCTAGAGGCTCTGGAATGGTCTCATCGACAATACCCAGTTCTTCTAGCACGGTGGAGGTCACACCCATGGCTTCGGCGGCCAGCGGTGCCTTCTCTACGGTCTTCCAAATAATGTTAGCGCAACCCTCAGGCGAGATCACAAAATAAGTGGAATACTGCAACATATTTAACTGGTCGCCGACACCGATAGCCAGTGCGCCACCGGACGAACCCTCACCGATCACCGTGCAGATAATAGGCGTGCGCAGACGCGACATAACCGCCAGATTCTGGGCTATGGCTTCACTGATACCGCGCTCTTCCGAATCGATACCAGGGTAGGCCCCTGGGGTGTCGATGAGCGTAATGATTGGCATTTTAAAGCGCTCGGCCATCTCCATCAGGCGCAGAGCCTTGCGGTAGCCTTCCGGCTTGGGCATGCCAAAATTTCGGTAAACCTTGTCATTTACGCTGCGACCTTTCTCTTCGCCAATAACCATAACTGGTTTGCCGTCGAGGCGAGCAACGCCGCCGATAATCGCTTTGTCGTCGCCGAAATGGCGATCACCGTGCAGCTCATCGAAATCGGTAAAAATGCGTGAAATATAGTCGGCTGTATAGGGACGCTGTGGATGACGTGCCACTTTAACCACCTGCCAAGGGGTTAGGTTAGAGTAGATACTCTCGGTTAATTTGGTGTTTTTCTCGCGCAGTTTAGCGATTTCGTCACCGATATTGAGATCGTTGTCGCTGCCCACCAACTGTAATTCTTCAATTTTGCCTTCGAGGTCGGCGATGGGCTGTTCAAAATCCAGGTAATTCAAATTCATAGGATTGAGTCTTTTAGTCAATTAAAATCTGCTGGACGACTAAACAACCGACTATAAAGTCGAGCCAAGAGTCGTCGCAATGTTTCGAGAAAATCAGGGCCGTTAAGATACGCTAATCGACCCGCTGAGTCGAGGGTTGTGGTGTAAGTACGCCTCATATCATAGCCGCCGGCTACGCAAGCGAAGTCTCGAGAAGACTCCTCAACATAAAGTAGCAGTTCGCCTATAGGCTGAATTTTTAAGGCTATACATAGCAATAGGCAGAGATGACTATTGCTATGTAGTAAGTTAGAAGCCTAATAAAGTAGACGAACTGCACCTTTGCCGTAACTATCACGCAGTTGCTGTAGCAGCTCATCCTCTGGCCGCACTTTCCAGTTTGGCCCAAGAGTTACAAGCCCCGAGGCATCGGAGCGCTGATAATCGATACTCACTGGGCAATGGCCGTTGCGATAGGGTTCAAGCCTGGAGCTCAAGTCTTTAACAAAATTGCGCCCTAATTGTGCCGCACTTAGTCGTAACTGTAGGCCTCGAGCTAATTCGATGCGGGCAGCGGCAAGTGAACGCACACTTTCGACCCGCACTTTTAGAGCACCGGAGTAGTCATCAAAACTAACTTCCCCCTCCACTACTAATAGTGCATCTTTTGCAAGTTGATCGCGGTACTTGTCGTAGGTATCAGAGAACACCGCCACTTCGATGCGCCCAGAACGGTCATCTAAGGTGGCAAAGGCCATATTATCGCCGCGCTTAGTTCTCATAACCCGAAAATCGACCACCAAACCGGCTACCCGCTGGTTCACTTTGCGCTCAGGGCGCAAGTCAGCGATTCGCGAGGAAACAAAGTGCTTAAGTTCGTGTTGATACTCTTCAATGGGATGGCCAGTAAGATAGAGACCGAGAGTGTTCTTCTCGCCATTGAGGCGCTCTTTAATACTCCAGCATCGAGTATTGCGAAAGTCGGCATAGACATCACCGCCCTCGGCTGCGGTAGGAATCACATCGCCAAATAAGTCGACCATACCGGCATTAACATTGGCTTTACTCTGCTCGGCCGCCTTGACCGCCTCACCTAAAGCCGCCAACATCATCGCGCGGTCGACATCTAAATCTTGACCGGGTCCCAGCCTGTCGGCCGCGCCGGAGCGAACAATAGCCTCTAGCGCGCGTTTGTTAACCTTGCGGGAGTCAACCCGAGCGCAGAAGTCGAAAATATCAATGAATGGCCCACCCTGTTGGCGAGCTTCAATAATGCTTTCAATCGGCCCCTCGCCTAAGCCTTTAATAGCACCGAGACCATAAATAATGCAGTCATCATTATCAACGCTAAATTGAAACTCGCCGCGATTGACATCCGGCGGCAGCATTTTCAGCTTCATAATCCGGCATTCTTCGACAAAGGTTACTACCTTGTCGGTCTTGTCCATATCCGCAGACATGGTGGCAGCTAAAAATTGCGCGGGATAATGGGCTTTTAGCCATGCCGTTTGGTAGGAGACTATGGCGTAGGCAGCCGAGTGAGATTTATTAAAACCGTACCCGGCAAATTTTTCCACCAGATCGAAGATCTTCATCGCCAAGTTGCCATCGACACCCTGAGAAATCGCGCCTTCTTCAAAGGTAGAGCGCTGTTTGGCCATTTCCTCGGGCTTTTTCTTACCCATAGCACGACGCAACATATCAGCTCCGCCAAGAGAATAACCAGCCAGTTCTTGGGCGATTTGCATCACCTGTTCCTGATAGACAATAACTCCATAGGTCGGTTTCAGGATAGGTTCCAGGCACTCGTGCTGAAATTGAGCGTCGGGGTAAGCCACTTCGGCTCGACCGTGTTTGCGGTTAACGAAGTCGTCGACCATGCCTGAGTCCAACGGGCCTGGTCGAAAAAGTGCAACCAGAGCGATTAAGTCTTCAATGTTACCCGGCAACAAACGCTTGATTAGGTCTTTCATACCTCGCGATTCCAACTGGAATACGGCGGTAGTTTCGGCGGCATTGAGCAACCGATAAGTCGCGGGGTCGTCCAGCGGGATATCGGCAATATCGACGGGTTCAAGTCCTTCGGCGATTCGCCGAGGATCGATCATTTTCAGAGTCCAGTCGATAATTGTCAGCGTGCGCAAGCCAAGGAAGTCGAACTTAACTAAGCCCGCCGCCTCGACATCATTTTTATCAAACTGAGTAACCAAACCCTGACCAGTTTCATCGCAGTAGAGCGGGGAAAAATCCGTTAGTTTTGTCGGCGCAATTACCACACCACCGGCGTGCTTACCGACGTTTCGAGTCAGGCCCTCGAGACGAATCGCCATCGACCAAATTTCCATGCCCTCACTGTCGGTATCCAAAAATTCTCGCAGTACCGGCTCGGACTCAAGGGCTTTAGTCAACGTCATACCGGGGTCAGCAGGAATCATTTTCGAGAGCTTATCGGCCAAGCCATAAGACTTTCCCTGCGCCCGCGCGACATCGCGCACCACGGCTTTGGCGGCCATAGTACCGAAGGTAATAATCTGGCTTACTGCGTCACGACCATAGGTGTCAGACACATAAGCAATCACCTGCTCGCGATTGTCCATGCAGAAGTCGACGTCGAAATCGGGCATGGATACCCGCTCAGGATTCAGGAAGCGCTCAAACAGTAAATCGTATAAAAGTGGATCTATATCAGTAATTTTTTGCGCATAGGCCACCAGAGAACCAGCACCGGAACCTCGCCCAGGCCCCACCGGAATATCGTGATCTTTGGCCCATTGGATAAAATCCATCACAATCAAAAAATAGCCCGGAAAGCCCATTTGCATAATGATGTCGAGTTCAAATTTCAGGCGGTCTAAATAGGGCTGTTTTTTATCTAAATAGTCAGCGGCAGACTTATCTAGAATACTTTCTAAACGCCATTCCAATCCCTCATAAGATATCTTCTGCATCAGAATATTGAGTCGCAATGCATTGGTATATTCGTCCGTGCCCTCTTTACCGCCCCATTTTTCGGTCATCGCCTTATGGGCGTCCTGCTCAAACTCATGGTATGAATAAATTTCAAAAAATGGATCTTGTTCAAGATCGTCAGGAATAGGGAAGTCAGGCAAAAAGCACTCGCCTAATTGGATATCCAAACTACAGCGCTTAGCTATTTCCACACTATTAACGAGGGCCTCAGGAATATCGCAAAATAGCTCGGCCATCTCATCTTGAGTACGCAAATACTGTTGATCAGAGTAGCGGTGCTCGCGACGCGGATCGTCCAACGCCCGACCTTCGCCAATACACACTCGCGCCTCATGTATTTCAAAATCGTCAGCGGTAATAAAGCGCACATCATTGGTGGCAACCACTGGACAGCCTAATTGTGTCGCCAGAGCGACCGCCGCATGCAGATGATTTTCATCATTTTCGCGGCCAGTGCGCTGTAACTCAAGATAAAAACGATTAGGGAAATCCTGCATCCATTGCTGTAGAGATTGTTTTGCATCGTCGTTGCGGCCACCGACTAAAGCCATTCCAACATCGCCAAGCTTGCCACCGGATAGCAGTATCACACCCTCACCAAATTCCACCACCCAGTCGCGTTCAACGTAAGGGACGCCCTGCCGCTGACCTTTTTGAAACGCGCGAGAAATCAACTCGGTGATACTTTTATAGCCCGCCTCGTTCATAGCAAGGCAGGTTAACAGCGTTGGTGCATCGTCAGGGTCGGAGCCATTCATCCAGAAATCGCAACCGGCGATTGGCTTAATTCCGGCGCCTTGAGCTGCGTTGTAGAATTTAATTAAACCGTAGAAATTGCAGTGATCCGTGATCGCACAAGCTGGCATGCCCATATCGACCAGCTTTTTTACCAACGGCTTGATTCTGACAACACTGTCAATCAATGAAAATTCTGTGCGTAAACGTAAATGGACAAAAGTTGTAGTCATAGAAACTCTAAATTCATAAGATAAAAGGCGATAAACAATTGGGAGACACTAAAGGCCCAGAGCTTTTTTAACCGGCGCAAACGAGCGGCGATGGATAGGTGTGGCCCCTAGACGAGCCAGCGCTTCCATATGCACTTTAGTCGGGTACCCCTTATGCGCTGCAAGGCCATAACCTGGGTAAATTTTATCAAATACGACCATTTCGCGGTCGCGGGTAACCTTGGCTAAGATCGATGCTGCGCCAATAGCGGCAACACGACTGTCGCCCTTGACAACCGCTTCAGCAGGATAATGCCAAGCGGGTATCTTATTGCCATCGACAAGTACATGTTCGGGCTGAATATGCAGCCCCTCAACCGCCCGTTTCATCGCCAGCAAGCTCGCCTGCAATATATTAATCTCATCAATTTCGGCAACATTGGCTCGGGCAATGCAAAAGCTCAAAGCTTTTTCTTGTATCTCAATAAATAAACGCTCGCGTTTCTTTTCACTGAGCTTTTTTGAATCATCTAACTCAGTAATGGGATTATTGGGATCGAGTATCACCGCCGCAGTGACCACATCAGCGCATAAAGGCCCACGGCCGACCTCATCAACACCGGCGAACAAATAACCTTGATAGCAGCTGATAAAAGGTTCCATATTTATACTCCCGAGGCCGCAGCCTCTGCGCTTACAATCAATTCTGCATCAACATCGGCCGATAAATAACCTTGAGAACGGCTAATAAAATTTTTCATTATGTTCTTGGTCCATGGTCAATAAGATTCA
The DNA here is from genome assembly GCA_963933095.1 of uncultured Cellvibrionales bacterium. Taxonomy (GTDB): domain Bacteria; phylum Pseudomonadota; class Gammaproteobacteria; order Pseudomonadales; family Cellvibrionaceae; genus UBA1124. Next base: position 2,228 of record CAWVSV010000024.1, on the reverse strand, counting down.
ATACCGCATCAGCCGCACGCTCACTAGCATTACAGCGTAGCTGTTTATGAATAGATAAAAATTCATCACTGAGCGCGGCACTCGCCGATGGATTATCCAACAAAGATAATATCGATGCAGTAAGGTTATTTACCGTGGGCTTGCGGCGTATAAACTCTGGCACAAGCTCGCGTCCAGTGAGTAGATTGGGCAGTGACAACCAAGGAATTTTCACCATAAAGCGCAACAATTGATAAGACAATTCCGCCAACTTGTAACCCACTACCATCGGTTTTTTTAGCAGCAGTGCCTCAAGCGCTGTAGTTCCAGATGCCATCAATATAGTATCGGCCGCAGCCATAGCCGTGTGTGATTGACCATCTATTAACATCAAAGGCAACTCTTCACCATCAGCTAAAATTTTTTCTAACTGAACACGACGCTCATTACTTGCCGCAGGCAAAACAATTTTCAATTGTGGAAAACGCTGTAAACAGCGCTTAGCCACCTCCAAATACATGGGTGCCAAGCGCTCGACTTCACCGCTACGACTACCCGGCATCAGTGCCAATATTTTATCATCAACAGTAAACCCCAGCTCGGTACGTGCAGCCAGAACGTCGACTTCGAGGGGTAAATCATCCGCTAAAGGGTGACCGACAAAAGTCACGGGGACATTGTGTTGGCGGTAGAATTCGGCTTCAAAAGGCAGCAGAGTCAGCATTAAATCGACCGCTTTGGCAATTTTAACGATGCGTTTTTTACGCCAAGCCCAAACAGATGGACTAACATAATGTGCCGTTTTAATACCCGCCCGGCGCAAAGGCAACTCTAAATCTAAGTTAAAGTCGGGAGAGTCGATACCAATCATTACATCGGGTAGATTATCGAGCCAGCGCAAGCGCAAACTTTTACGAATACGCAATAACTCTGGCAGGCGTTTGAGGGGTTCTACCAAGCCCATCACCGCTAAGCGGTCCATCGCAAACAGTGAGTTGAAGCCCTTGTCGAGCATTTTAGGACCGCCGATACCTTCAAAAACAATATCTTTATGACGTTTTTGCAAAGCTTCCATAAGGCCAGCGCCAAGAATGTCACCTGACGCCTCACCGGTGACAATAGCGATACGTAGTGGGGTGATATTCATGGATTTTACCGAAGCTTTAACGTCTAATAAATGGCAGACTTTAGATTAAAATCAGCGAACAATACCGCGAGTGGAGGTTTGTAGCGAGTCAATTAAAGGCTCGACACAATCAAATTTTTGCGCCAACAACTTCAGTTCGCGTACAGACTCATCCACCGTGAGGCCACGGCGATAAACTAACTTAAAGGCCTTTGTTATGGCTGCTACACCGTCTTTGCTGTAACCGCGACGACGCAAGCCTTCAGCATTGATACTTTTGGCCGCGGCAGGGTTACCCGTTACCATAACAAAAGCCGGTACATCTTTACCGATGACACTGCCCATGCCGGTAAAGCTGTGTTTACCTATTTGGCAGAACTGATGCACAAGGGTAAAGCCACCAAGGATGGCCCAGTCACCGACCCATACATGGCCCGCTAGAGCGGCGTTATTGACTAAAATGCAATGACTACCGATAACACTGTCATGGCCGATATGTACATAGGCCATTAGTAAATTATTATCGCCAATAGTCGTTTCGCTGCGGTCCTGCACGGTACCGCGATGAATCGTCACCCCTTCGCGAATGACATTATTATCACCAATAACTAGGCGGGTGTCTTCACCTTGGTATTTTAAATCAGGGGTAGATTCACCCACCGACGAAAACTGATAGATGCGATTATTTTTACCAATAACCGCCGGGCCTTTGACAACAACGTGCGGGCCGATGACGGTACCGGCACCAATTTGAACACCGGCGCCAATAATAGAGAATGGTCCAACCTCAACGTCAGAAGCTAGTACTGCACTGGGGTCAATAATGGCTCGGGAATCAATCAATACATGTCTCCCAAAATAGTAGCATCACATCTACACTTTGCCATCGGCGCACAAAGGCACCTATGAATAGCTCGGAAATCAATCAACGCGAGCCTCCCAAAATAGTAGCGTCACATCTACAATTTGCCATCGGCGCACAAAGGCACCTATGAATAGCTCGGAAATCAATCAACGCGAGCCTCCCAAAATAGTAGCGTCACATTTATACTTTGCGATCTGCAAACAAGAGCGCCCGTGAATGACCCGGAAATTAATCAACGCGAGCCTCCCAAAATAGTAG
>CAWVSV010000023.1:0-30746 GCA_963933095.1 uncultured Cellvibrionales bacterium | reverse complement strand
TAGCATCAAAGTCAAACCGGTTTTAGCTCTTCTTACGCGCGGTTAGGCATACCCATTCGTCTTTTTGAGCGTGATCTGGGGTAGCATCAAAGTCAAACTGGTTTTAGCTCTTCTTACGCGCGGTTAGGCGTACCCATTCGTCTTTTTGAGCGACCGGATCAAAATCAAACCATTCGGCGTAAGCTGCCATGACCACTTCAGCCTGACTATCGAGAATACCAGATAGGCACAATAGACCGCCTGGTTTGGTCAGTGCATTAAGGCTCGGGGCTAATTCTGCCAAAGGACCAGCGAGAATATTGGCCAGCATAATGTCCGCGGGTGCAGTTGGGCAGTCCTTGGGAAGAAATACCGGCATGGCATCAGTGGGCAGCTTGTTGCGCTCTGCGTTGTCGGCGGTTGCCAAAAGTGCCTGCGGGTCGATATCGACGCCAATCACCTGTTCGGCATCTTTTAATAATGCCGCTATTCCGAGAATGCCGGAACCGCAGCCGTAATCGTACAAAGTCTTGCCCTGTGCATCCAGTTGGTCGATCCACTGCAAGCATAAAAAAGTGGTGGGGTGGGTGCCGGTGCCAAAGGCTAGGCCGGGATCGAGCATCAAATTGATTTTTTCGGGTTCGGGTGGCGCTATCCAGCTGGGGCAGATCCAGAGATTGTCACCACACTGAATCGGGTGATAATTCTTCATCCATTCCCGCTCCCAGTCTTTATCTTCAAGCAGTTCCCAGCGATGCTGAGGCAGCGCTTGGCCCAGTTCTAATTCGGCTAACTTTGAGGTTTCGTCGGTATCGGTTTCGGCATCGAACAGACCGGTGATACAGGTCTTGTCCCACAGCGGTGTCTCGCCTAAAGCTGGCTCTAAAATAGGCTGGTCAGCGCTATCTTCTAAGGTCACGGACACGGCTCCAGCTGCGAGTATCGCGTCCTCGATAGATTCTGCGTCGGTTTTATTACTGTCTATTTTGATTTGTAGCCAAGGCATAGGATGCTTCCAAAAAAAGGTGTTAATTACTAATGGCAAAACGCCCCGCAGAGCGGGGCGTTTTTAGCATGGCGGTAATCCGAGGGTTACATGCCCAGCTTTTTTTCCAGGTAGTGAATATTGACGCAGCCCTGTTTAAAGGCTTCGTCGCGCACTAGATCCTTCTGCAGGGGGATGTTGGTACGAATACCACTGATAACAATCTCGTCTAAAGCGTTGCGCATACGCGTTAGTGCTTCTTCACGAGTGTCGCCATAACTGATGATCTTGGCGATCATAGAATCGTAGGTTGGCGGCACTGTGTAGCCAGAATAGATATGCGAGTCGACCCGAATACCCAAGCCTCCAGGGGCGTGGAAGGTGTCAATTTTGCCAGGACAAGGCATAAAAGTGACAGGATCTTCGGCATTGATACGGCACTCAAACGAGTGACCCTGAATCTTTACATCAGCTTGACTAATAGACAGTTTTTCGCCAGAGCAGACACGAATTTGCTCCTTAATCAGGTCGATTCCTGTGACCATTTCTGACACTGGATGTTCTACCTGAATACGAGTGTTCATCTCGATAAAGTAGAAACCGCCGTTCTCATAAAGAAATTCAAAGGTGCCGGCACCCTTGTAACCAATATCGATACAGGCCTGCACGCAGGAGGAGGCGCAAGCGTCACGCACATCAGCGGGTATACCCGGAGCTGGTGCTTCTTCCAGTACTTTCTGGTGACGGCGTTGCAGTGAGCAGTCTCGATCGCCCAAATGCACGGCGTTGCCTTGGCCGTCGGACATTACCTGTACTTCAACGTGCCGTGGATTGAGAAGAAATTTCTCCATGTAGACGCAGTCGTCACCGAAAATAGTTCCGGCTTCGGTCTTGGTCAGCTGGATGGCATTGACCAATGCGGCCTCAGTATGAACTACGCGCATGCCGCGGCCACCACCACCGGCCGCAGCCTTGATGATGATTGGGTAGCCGATACGCTTGGCGATAGCCATGCATTCCTCACGATCTTCGGGCAGCGGGCCGTCAGAACCGGGGACAGTAGGTACACCTGCTTTACGCATGGCAGCAATGGCGGCAACCTTATCACCCATAGTACGGATGGTTTCAGGATCGGGACCAATAAAAGTGAAACCGCTTTTTTGTACCTGTTCAGCAAAATCAGCGTTTTCAGCCAAGAAACCATAGCCTGGGTGCACGGCGACAGAGTCGGTGATTTCCATGGCGCTAATGATCGCCGGAACGTTCAGATAGCTTTTTGGTGACGGGTTGGGCCCGATACACACAGACTCGTCCGCTAGGCGAACATGCTTTAAGTTGCTATCAATTTTTGAGTGCACAGCAACGGTCTTGATGCCCAATTCTTTACAGGCGCGCAAAACACGCAGGGCAATCTCGCCGCGGTTGGCGATCAGAACTTTATCAAACATAGTGCCAGTTCCTTAAGAATTGCTTAAACGATGGTAACCAAAGGTTGGTCAAACTCTACCGGCTCGCCGTCCTCTACTAAGATGGCCTCAATAACACCAGACTTGTCGGCTTCGATTTGGTTCATCATCTTCATGGCTTCAATGATGCAGATCACATCGCCCTGCTTAACGCTTTGACCAACAGTAACGAACGCTGGTGAACTTGGGCTTGGTGAACCGTAGTAGGTGCCAACCATTGGCGAGTTAACGGTGTGGCCAGAGATCACCGGCGCACTTGGTACAGCGGCAGCGGCAACTGGTGCAGTAGCTACAGGCGCAGCAATGGGGGCAGCCATTTGAGTGGCAACAACAGTGGTCTTGTTGCGGCTGATGCGTACAGATTCTTCGCCCTCTTTAATTTCCAGTTCGCCGATATCGGACTCTTCCAGCAGCTCAATTAGTTTTTTGATCTTGCGAATATCCATGGTGTTCCTCTTCTTTAATAGTTCTGCGCTGTAGCGCGAATGGTTGGGATGTTTTTTATTTCAGGTGATCTAATGCTGCAGCTAGAGCGAGTTCATAACTCTTAGCCCCAAAACCTGCGATGACGCCAACGGCGACATCGGAAAAATAAGAGTGTTGACGAAAGGTTTCACGTTTATGCACATTGGATAAGTGCAATTCTATAAACGGTATATCAACTGCGAGAAGAGCATCGCGCAGGGCTACGCTACTATGAGTAAAAGCGGCGGGATTGATCAGAATAAAGTCCACCCCTGTGTCGCGAGCTGCGTGAATGCGGTCGATTAATACGTATTCGGCATTGCTCTGGATTGTTTGAAAGTGGTGGCCTGCATCGTCGCAAACACTGCTGAGTTTTTCATTGATGTGGTCGAGCGTTGTGGCGCCGTAAACTTCTGGCTCGCGACTACCCAGTAAATTAAGGTTGGGTCCGTTGAGTAGCAGAATAGTTGCCATATTAACGCTTGCTCTTGAGTCTGAGGGTTTAAGTAAAAATGCAGATAAAAACCTTAAAAAGAGTCAATATCTGGATTAAATGCTGAAACAGTAGCTAATTGGATCAGAAATTAGTTTTGGATTTTGCCGTAAAAGAATGGCGCTGTCCACGGCAAAGCGCGAATTAATTGGAATTGCTTCATATCGCTGCACGTTTGCCGAAGTTCAGCGATTTATAACGGTGAAAACTAGTTGTCCAGGCTGCTTCTTTCTGTAAAAATTGCACAATCGCCGCCAGTTAGTTGCTATTGGCGGCGAGTAACCTGTTTTTCGACCTAAAGTTTAGCAATTTTGGTGTAATATCGTTAAAAATGTAGCTAACGTCAGTTAAAATTAGGTTTATTGTGGATTTGCCGTTTTGCCGATGGCCGTTTCAATATGTTTAAGCAATAGCAGTTGTGGCAAAACAGTGGCACGACTCTCGCCGGCGGAATAATACAGGTACAGAGGCACACCTGAGCGCTGATACTCTTCCAATAATTCGGTGATCTCGGCGTTGTAGTTGGTCCAGTCGCCTTTGAGGGCAGCGACCTTGTGTTCGGTAAATAGCGCCTCCAATTCGTCGGTGTCGAGGGTAAGCTTTTCATTTGCCAGGCAAGTCAGGCACCAGTCAGCGGTCAGGTTAATAAATACCGGACGCTGCTGGTTTTGCAGCTCAACAAGGCTTGAACGGCTGTAGGGTTGCCAGATGCTTTCGCTGTTATCTACACCATTGCTCAGTTTGTTGCCAAGCACCAAGGCAGCGCCGATACACAGGAATGCGGTGAGATAGCGCAGGCGGTGACCACTAACTGTTCTTTCCGGTAAATGTGTCAGCCATAACGCAAAGGCGATGAGCAATAAACCTATGGTAGCCAGCGCCATGGCATCACTGCCTGCTTGGCGGCCGAGAACCCATAGCAGCCAAATGGCGCTCAAATATAATGGGAAGGCGAGAAATTGTTTAAGGGTGTCCATCCAGGCGCCCGGCTGGGGTAACTTCTGCGCCAGTTTGGGTGAACAGCATAGCAGTAAGAAGGGCAGCGCCATGCCAAAGCCGAGTGCGGCGAACACCAGCAGAGCCACAGCTGGCGGCTGCGTTAAGGCATAGCCAAGAGCGGTGGCCATAAACGGCGCGGTACAGGGACTCGCCACAACTGTCGCTAGTGCTCCAGTAAAGAACGATGAGCGCAGACCATGGCCACCGGTGAGACTTTGCCCTGCGCCCATTAGGCGGCTGCCAAAACTGGCCAAGCCAGAAAGCGATAAACCCATGGCAAAAAAGAGATAGGCTAGCAAGGCAATTAAGAAGGGCGATTGCAATTGAAAGCCCCAGCCGATGGCTTCTCCACTGGTCCGAGCTAACAGCATAGCCGCGGCTATGCCGACAAAAGTGGTGACTGCGCCGGCGGTATAGGTCCAACCATGGGCGACTAAATTATTGCCCCCGTTTTTTGTCAAGCTTAGTGCTTTAATCGACAGAACAGGAAATACGCAGGGCATTAAATTTAACAGGCTGCCGCCGGCAATAGCAAGTATAAGGGCTAGCCAGAGGCTCTTGCTGTCTTCGCTTTGATTGGGGGCTATTAATTTAGTCTTAGTCTGAGGACTCGGTTGTTCAACCGCAATAACGGTGCCAGTATTAACGTCAATATGAAAAAACTCATTCTGCGGTGGATAGCAAAGGCCGGCGTCGGCGCAGCCTTGTGACGATACTTTGAGGGTGCCTGTACTTAGTATGTTGCGGTCGAATTCGACTTCGGCTAAATCGTAAAATACCTCTAGTTCTTTTTCGAAGTAGTCATCGTATATTACCTTACCATCGGTGAGGTAGATTGGCGTTAGCATGTCGTTGTCTTCGGCCAGAGAAAAAGCAAAGCGGTTTTTGTATAAATAATAGCCGGGCTTTATATCCCAGCTGAGCAGCACAGCTCGCTTATTAATATCGATATTGAGCTGATAGGCCTGCTCGACTGGCAGAAATTCATTGGCGGCAGGCAGCCTTAAAAGGCTCTGTTGTGGCGTAGAAGTTGTAAATGGATTTTGAACCTGTGCCGCAATGCCAAAAGAAAGAAGTAATAAAAAGGCAAAAATTAGACATTGAATATGTTTTATCAGCATAGGATTAAAGTTATCTAAGTGTTGAATGCGTTGCTTTGACTCATAGAATGAGGCAGAGTTTCAGAAGATTGTAACGTAAGTTATTTTTTTATGATGAAATTATATCGAGCGCTGGTTGTTCTAGCGGCTATTTTTTCTTTGCAGGCCTGCTGGCTAGCGTCTGCATCGATTAAAGTACCCGCTGACAACAGTTTTAGCCGTGCACAAGAAAAAGTAATTGTAACGTTATTGCGAGCAGCCGAAGATGCGGCACTGGGTAATCGCCTAACGACCCCTTTGAATGACAACGCCTTCGACCGCTATCAAGCCGTATTGGTTCTGGATCATGGCAATGCTCAGGCTAAGCGGGGTTTGGCGTTTATTGCAGAGCGCTATTTGGAGTGGGCGCAAGCGAGTATTAACCGAGGAGATCTGGTGCATGCCGAGATAATGGTGGTCAAGGCTCGAGTAGTAAAGCCTGAGAGTGCTGCGGTAAAAAAGCTGGAAGATAATATTCGAAACTATATATCTCCTGTGCTTAAACACCCCCCGCAAGCGTTAAATGACAAGGAGTGGCCGCTGAATGTTGCCCTACTCAACTCTCATCATCCACAGCTTATATTAAAGTTGGGTGTGTTAGCCGAACGGTTGAAGCTGAGCGGGGAGACTGTACTTATCGTGGCGCGCAACGATAAAGAGGGGCGCTGGATTTACAAGCAGATGCGTCAGGCGATACCTGGTTATCGTTTGCGCGGTGATATTCAGATGGGCCAGCAACCAAGAGTTGTAATTTGGCCAGCCATTTAAATGGATTACTAAAAGGAAGATTAGAGTGAGCCTGCGTCGACAATTATTCTTAGCTATGATGGCTTTGGTTGCCTTTGTGTTAACGGTCAGCCTAATCAATAGTATTTATAACGCCCGCGATTTTTTTCAAAGTCAAATGGAGGTTCAGGTACAAGATGCCACCACTTCGCTCGGTTTACAACTATCTACTGGGAGGGAGGATCTCGCCAGTATTGAAACAACCTTTAACCTGCTCAACGACAGTGGTTTTTATAAGCGCATTAGTTATTTCGATGTCTACGATGAGGTGCTAACGCAGCGCATGCGCTCGCTGAGTGCAAGCCAGGTGCCGCTGTGGTTTGTCGAGTTAATCGACTTTGACCCAGTGATTGGCCGTGCTGAAGTGATGTCTGGCTGGCAGCGTTTGGGGCGAATCGAATTAGCGGCTCATCCTGCTTACGCCTACACCAGCCTTTGGCAAATTTTGAAAACTCAATTGTTGTTGTTCTGCATCGCCGTGTGCATCTGTTATTTACTTGCTGCATTTGGCCTGCGCTTTTTATTGGCGCCACTCACATTGGTAGAGCGCCAGGCTGAAGCAATTTGTCGACGTGAGTTTCACGTTCAGGTTCAGCTGCCGCGCACACCAGAGTTCAGGCGTATGGTGGTCGCCATGAACCGCATGGTACAAAAAATTCAGGCGATGTTTCAAGAACAGGTAGAATTGAGCGAAAGCTTACACCGTAAGTCACACCTAGATCCTGTCACCGACCTGTCTAATCGCCGTGACTTTGATGCTCGTTTCGAGGCTTTTTTGCATTCAGAATTGGGTGGTAGTAGTGGCGTTTTAGCCCTTATTCAACTCTCCAATATGCAATCATTAAATGACTCGGTAGGCCGAGAAGCGGGTGATAAATGCCTTTGTGACGTAGCGAATATTTTGCGCCAACAGCTCGACGGGCGCGATGGCGCGCTCTTGTCGCGTCGTGGTGGCACAGATTTTTGTTTGTTTGTACCGATAATTGATGCTAATGAAACGCACAATGTAGCGGCTTCTCTTTACGCCGCTCTGGCAGTTTTGCCGTGGTTCTCGGTCGCTAACGATGCGCACGTACACATCGGAATGGCTCACTCTGCTAGAGTGCAGCTGGGTAATAAGCTCCTTAGTCAGGCCGATATGGCGCTGCGTACATCGCAAACTAAAAGTCGTAACGGCTGGGAAGTTTATAGCGAAGATAAAACTGAGAGTCGACCAGCGGGTGAGTGGAAGGCTTTGTTGCAGCGGCTGATAGATGAACGTGCCATGAAATTGCATTTTCAGCCGGTATATTCCGCGGGCCCAAATAGTAAACGTCTTCTAATGACTGAGGTGCTGTGCCGTATTAGCGATAATGGCTTGTTAATTAATGCGGCGGAGTTTTGGCCGATGGTTGAGCGCTTTGACCTATCGGTTAAGGTCGATCGCTTAATGTTGGAATTACTACAGCATAAGCTTGCGAGTCAACCGCAGAGCCGGCCGACCTTGTGCGTTAACTTATCGCCCCGCTCAATTATTAACAGCGATTTTTGCCTTTGGCTGGATAACTTTTTATTACTCGATCCTGAATTTGCAGCACAACTCATTTTTGAGTTACCTGAAAAAGCTGTGTCAATCAATGAAGAGGCTGTGCGCAGTTTGGCGCTGTTATTACGCGAGCGGGGCGCTGCACTGTCAATCGATCACTTTGGTTTGGCAGGCAAGGCTTTCAATTACTTACAGAGCTTGCCGCTCTCCCACATGAAAGTCGACAGAAGTTTTATCCAGCATATTGATACCGATGCGGATAATCAGTTTTTTGTTAGATCGCTGGTGCAAATCGCTCACAGTTGCGACGTCAAAATTCTCGCCGATGGTGTTGAAACAGAGGCGCAGTGGCAGCAATTACAGGCGCTTGGACTTGATGGTGGACAGGGTTACTTCTTAGCGAGGCCAGATCAGGCGTTGCCGAAATGATGGGCCGAGTATGCGTGCTGCTGGCGTTGTTAATGACCTCCGCAGTTGTTGCAGCGGATATTCAAGTAGCAAATGCTTGGTTGCGTGAGCTCATTCCCGGTCAAAATAACACCGTGGCTTATTTGCAATTGCATAATAGCGGTCTTCAGGGGCGTCAACTGACTGCAGTAGAAAGCAATTTTGCCCTGCGGGCAGAAATGCACACACAGATTATGACCGATGGCATGATGCGGATGCGTAAGTTGGATAAACTGGACATTGGTGCTTTGGAAACGGTTGCATTTGCCGCCGGAGGTCATCACATCATGTTGTATGGTATGGATACACTCCTTAATGCCAAAGATAGGAACCTAGTCTTGATATTTATCAATGGCGAACGCCTTTCAGTAACATTGAAGCTCCGACCTTTGGCAGACTCACCTCTAAAGCCTCATACACACTATCATTAGTAATAAGTAATAACCCAACACAGCATCTTTGTTAGCTTATTAATAACGTATTAAAATTTGAGAAGTGTGTTGTGTTACATGTATTTGAGAAAATTTAGGTCGATTGAGAGTCGTTTTCGCTAGCTTTAGCTCGGCTAAGTCTGGCAGACTCCAGTTTTAAAAATTCATTCTATTTTTTACTAGCGATAAGTGATATCCCATGGCAGCTTCGTTTATAACTCAATGGCGTCTTAAATTTCAAGATTATCGCGCAGACTTAGTCCTTGATAATGGCTGGCTTAAAATTGCAGCCATTATTCTGGCGCTTTACTTGTTGTTGGTGATGGCTATCGGTATTTATTGGAGTTTGGTGCCACAATCATTTTCGGTGACAGCTAATGCGGCCTTAAAGTTGAATAGCCAGCAGCAGTCTGTAACTGGGGCTGTTACCACAGCAACCATCATTCAGGTTGCGGAGTCTTTACTGGATAAACCTGGTGGTCTTATTTCCAATGATATTAGTCCACCGGGTATCTGGCTGGATAATATGCCGAGTTGGGAATACGGCGTGTTGATTCAACTGCGCGATATGAGCAAAGCGATGCGTGAGTCGTTTAGTCGTTCGCAGTCTCAATCGCTCGAAGACACTGATTTGGCCAAGTCCGAATCGCGCTTTAATTTTAACAGCGATAGCTGGGCCATGCCTTCGTCTGAATCTGAATATCGCGATGGCATTCTGTTTCTAGATCGCTATCTAGTGCGCTTGGTCTCCAATCAAAATGTCGATGCGCAGTTTTATGCTCGTGCCGACAACCTGAATTACTGGCTGCGCACCGTTGAAACTCGACTTGGCAACCTGTCGCAGCGGCTTAGTGCTAGTGTCGGTCAACGCCGTCTGAACACAGATCTGGCGGGTGAATCTGATGCTTTACAGGCCACCCCCGCGCCGCGCGAGATGTTGGTAAAAACACCGTGGACCGAAATTGATAACGTGTTTTATGAAGCCCGCGGTGCCGCTTGGGCGCTAGCGCATTTCTTGCAAGCGGTAGAGGTAGATTTTGCCGCCGTACTACAAAAGAAAAACGCTCGCGTTAGCCTGAGTCAGATTATTCGTGAACTGGAAGCTTCGCAGCAAACCGTTTACAGCCCGATGATTTTGAATGGCTCAGGGTTCGGTCTATTAGCTAACCATTCACTGGTGATGGCTTCTTATATCTCGCGTGCTAATGCGGCTATTATTGATTTGCGTAGCCTGCTCGATCAAGGCTAAAAATGTACTTTGTCGCGATAGTGGGTCGTTTTTTGCTATTGAAAGATCTACTTGCACGCCTTCCATGGCGCCATATACTCCCGTCTTGTGCACAGTGTCTCCTCGCTTAGGGCGGCTACTATTGGTGCGCCCACGAAAAAATAACTCCTTTGGATTTGTTAAATAAGTCTTTTTTTTGCCAGTATAGGCATGGCCTACTTGTTTATGTCTGATTCCTTCCCAGCTTTCATTCTTACTCGTCACTGGCGCGACACCTCTCAAGGTGTTCGTGTCGACTTATGGCTGGCCACAGACCAGGGCCCACAGGAAATTCAGTTACTGGCGCGCGAGTCGGTCTTTTTTGTGCTGCGGCGCGAGTGCGATAAAATAATCGCACTGTTACAGCAACAGAACTACAGCGTAAATGATGTGCGCTGGGCTGAGGTCAATTTGAAAACACCGCGCAATCTGGCCGTCAATGCACTCTATTTTCGCAGTCACAAACGTCTATTACAGGCTAAGCAACTGTTGCAGGGGCAGGTCTTGAGCTGTTGGGAATCTGATATACGCCCGCCGGAACGGCTGCTGATGGAACGCTCTATTTTTGCCGGTATCGAGGTGACGCCTACTGAGCTGTTATCAACTGGCGTATTAGAAAATCCTAAGATCGCCCCGAGTCGTTACAAGCCTAATTTAAAAGTCATATCACTTGATATTGAAACCTCACTCGATGCGCGCAGGCTCTTTTCTATAGGTGTTTGGAGTGAGAGCGAAAAAATTGTATTTATGGTGGGTGCCGGAGCTTCAGTATCAGAGAGCTTTAACCTGCACTATTGCGCCACCGAGCGTATCTGTATGCAAAGATTTTTGGCATGGCTACAAGGTTTTGACCCCGATATTATAATTGGCTGGAATATTGTGCAGTTCGATATGTGGGTGCTAGAGCAAATATGCCAACGGCTAAAGCTAAAATTTACGCTGGGCCGCAAAGCTCAAATGCCTTATTGGCGCCAAGACACAGGTAGTGACTTTCGCTTTATGACATTGGCTGGGCGGGTAGTGCTCGATGGCATAGAGCTGCTTAAAACTGCCTTTTATAATTTTCCTAGTTTTACTTTGCAGTTTGTTGCCAATGAATTGTTGGCTGATAAAAAGTTATTGTCGGACTCTGGTCGTGGTGAGAAAATATCGGAGTTATTTGATAGCGATAAATTACAGCTGGCACGTTATAACTTACAAGACTGCAAATTGGTATGGGATATTTTTGCTGTTACCGATTTGCTCGACTTTGCCATTGAGCGCAGTCAGATTACGGGCATGAAGCTCGATCGCGTGGGTGGTTCAGCGGCGTCTTTTGATTATGCTTATTTGCCTAAACTGCATCGCGCTGGTTATGTAGCACCGACTCTCGGCGATTTACAGTCCGATATTGTTAGCCCTGGCGGCTATGTAATGGACTCTGCCCCCGGTCTTTATGACAATGTGTTAGTGCTTGATTTCAAGAGTTTGTATCCGAGTATTATCCGTACTTTTAAAATTGATCCGGCTGCTTTTTGGATGGCTGAGGATAAAAAACTCAGTGGCTCTAAAGTGGTTCAGGGTTTTAATGGCGCATACTTTGCTAAGCAAGGGCATTTGCTGCCGCAGATAATTACCGAACTTTGGTCCGAGCGCGATAGGGCTAAAAAAGAGCACAACAAGCCTTTGTCGCAAGCCATCAAAATTCTCATGAATTCATTTTACGGTGTACTCGGGTCGCCTGTGTGCCGTTTTTATGATCCACGCGTAGCCAGTTCAATTACTTTGCGCGGTCATGAAATATTGCAAACTACTAAACGTTGGATTGAAGAGCGCAATCTGCAGGTGATTTATGGTGATACTGACTCCGTCTTTGTCTGGCTCAACCATGGCTGCACCATTGACGAGGCAATGGCTGTAGGTGCGGAGCTGGCTATATCGCTCAATGAGCGTTGGAACAATGATATTCAGCGGCGCTTTGGGGTGGAATCTGAACTGGAGTTAGAATTTGAAACACTCTATCGCCAGTTTTTAATGCCAACGATTCGCGGCTCATCAGAGGGCAGTAAAAAACGCTATGCCGGCACCATTGTTAAAAATGGTGAGATGGAGATGGTGTTTAAAGGTTTGGAAACAGTCCGCACGGACTGGACCGACTTGGCTAAGGACTTTCAGCGAGAGCTCTACCGGCGCATATTTGCAGGCGAGCCCTTCGAAGAATTTATTCGCGCCAGCGTCAACCTTTTGCAGGCGGGGGGATGTGACGAACAGCTGGTTTATCGCAAGCGCTTACGGCGGCAGCTGCACGAATACAAACGAAATATACCTCCGCAGGTAATTGCAGCTAAAAAGTGGGTGTTAGAGTGTCGGGCAGATGTACGCCGTGGTGACTGGATCGAGTATGCTTTTACGCTGAATGGGCCGGAACCGATACAGGCGCTCACTAGCCCAATCGATTATCCTCGCTATATTGAACGCCAGCTGGCGCCGGTGGCCGACAGTATTTTGCAGTTTGTTGGCACCTCTTTTGCCGAGGTTGTCGATAAGCAGATAGGTTTGTTTTAAGATTGATCTAAGTTGTCAGTCCGCAACGTTCTAAGCTCTGTAGAAATCCGTAAAGCAACGGATTGATCGGAGCTACCCCCTATAAGATTACTCGATTGATCGAGTTAGTTTTCGCAAGTTTTGATAGTGTCGGCAGATGTTTAACCAGCCATAGCTGTTGCGAACATCTATGGTGTTATAGGGGGGAATTGATTCGCGCTTATGCTCTGCTGGGATTTTATAATCAGCACTATATAACTATTTAAAATTTTGAGCTCGACGCTATATCAAGGGTTTTGAAATGTTTATTTCTCTAGAATTTAGCTAGCGCGTGAGTGCGATATAGGCGCTAGCCTTTACCAAAAAAGGCGGATCTTGTTAATAAAGACTGGCCTTTTTCGGTGCTAGGCTGTTAGGCGAAGACTTCTTTTAGTATGTCGGCGTGCTGTTCAGGTTTAAGACGCGGGCCATATTGGGAAACAACAACCGACGATGCTTTACTGGCTAAATCACTCGCTTGCTGAAAGCTGTAACCATTAGTGATAGCGAACAAAAAGGCGCCGGCAAACATATCCCCAGCACCATTGCTGTCGATGGCCGTGACTGGGTATGGCGCAGTCTCAAAAAAATCTGCTCCGTCGAAAATCAGCGCACCTTCGGCACCGAGAGTGATGGCAAAGGCTTTGGCGGTTTGCTTCAGCGCCTCGGCCGCCGCTTTGATATTATCGGTGCCAGTAAAGCCCAGCGCTTCGTCTTTATTGCAAAACAGCAGGTCGACACCGGTGCCGATCATCTCTTCCAGCCCCTCTTTAAAGAACTGCACCATGGCCGGGTCGGACAGGCTAATGGCGGTTTTCACATTGGCTTGCTCGGCCTGTCGGCGTAAATCAATGGCGGCCGCACGACCGGTCTCAGAGGTAACCAGATAGCCCTCCAGGTAGGCGTATTCCGAGGCTGCTATAGCGTCGCTGTGCAATTCGTCTGAGCTAACAGTTTCACTAATGCCGAGAAAAGTATTCATGCTTCGCTCGGCGTCTGGGGTGATCAGTACCAGGCACTTGCCGGTGATGCCTGCCTGCAGTTCGCGCTCGGCGGGGTAGTCGACTCCGGCCGCTTTTAGATCGTTAAGGTAAAAGCGACCATTGTCATCATCGGCCACTTTACAGGAGTAAAAAGTGCTGGCACCAAAGTAGCTGGCGGCGATTATGCTGTTGGCGCAAGAGCCTCCGCTGGCGCGTTTGGATGCGACCAAATGACTGCTCATTAATGTCATCAGTTCTTGTTGACGAGCTTCATCGACAAGTGTCATTAAGCCTTTGTCGACTTGCCATTGGGCCAGATCTTGGTCGCTGGCTTCAATTTCGGTATCGACGAGAGCGGCGCCTACGCCGTAGAGATTGTATGATGTCATTGCTGTATCCTGTTAATGGGCCGCCATCGTAAGTGCGGCAATAATTAAATTGCGGCCATTATCCTGTTTTTCTGGAGCCTGATAAAGTGGCCGCTAAGTAAAGTTGTAGATTCTGACAATAAATTGAGTTTGTATGCCACCCCGCAAGAAAGCCACTCGCCGCAAAAAGAAAAAATCTTCCGCAAAAAAAACCTCTGTTATGGGGTTCCTGTGCTTTTGGTTGCGTTGGCCGCTACTTATAGCAGGGCTGGCATTTCTCGTGTGGATCTTAATCCTTGATGTGCAATTGCGGAGTAAATTTGACGGGCGCAAGTGGGCGTTGCCAGCGCGAGTTTATGCACAGCCACTGGAATTGTATCAGGGCCTGCATTTGAGCCCTGCTGAGTTGAGTGCAGAGCTTCAAGCGCTGGGTTATCGGCCGGTAAAGCGCCTGTCGGGGCCCGGACAATTTAGCCGCAATGCTTCGCTGTTTCGTATTCATAGCCGTGGTTTTACGTTTTCCGATGGTGAAGAACCTGCGCGGCGTTTGCAGTTACAGTTGCGTCTCGGTTATGTCGATTCCCTCACGCTAACCAATGGCGAGCCGCTGTCGCTGCTGCGCTTGGAGCCTGCTGAGATTGGCGGTATTTATCCTGCGCACAAAGAGGATCGCCTGTTGGTGCGGTTAGAGGATATTCCGCCATTATTGGGTGAGGGTTTGATTGCTATCGAAGACGGCAGTTTTCTCGACCACTACGGTTTGTCGCTCACCTCAATTGCGCGCGCGGCGTTTGTCAATATCAAAGCGGGCGCAGTGGTACAAGGCGGCAGTACGATCACCCAGCAGCTGGTAAAAAACTTTTACCTGACTCACGAACGGCGATTCACTCGCAAAGTTAAAGAAGCGCTGATGTCGTTGCTGTTGGAGTTGCATTACTCTAAGCGCGAAATTCTTGAAACCTATATCAATGAAGTTTATCTGGGACAGAGCGGTCCGCGAGCGATTCACGGTTTTGGTTTGGCCTCCGAGCATTACTTCAATCAAGCTGTTAGTGAGCTTAATTCGTCTCAAGTGGCTTTATTGGTGGGGTTGGTGAAAGGGGCGTCATATTACAACCCTTGGCGCCAGCCAGAGCGTGCTCGCTTACGTCGTAATCTGGTCCTGCAAGTAATGTTCGATAGCGGCTTAATCACGGAGTCAGATCTCCTAACATCGCAGGCGAGCAGTCTGGGTGTGGTCGACGCAAAAAAAATATCTCGTCGCAACTATCCGGCGTTTCTCGATTTGGTTAAAAGGCAGCTGCTGGACGATTATCGCGAACAGGATTTGAGGAGTGCGGGCCTGCGTATATTTACCAGTTTTTCCTTACGGGCACAGCAGCGAGCAGAGCAGGCCGTTGAGCGTCGGCTGACTAAACTCGAAGGTGTTTATAAACTGCCGCAGAAAAGCCTGCAAGCCGCGGTAGTGACCGTGGCCGTTGGCAGTGGTGAGGTGCTGGCGCTGGTAGGTGATAGACAGCGCGGTTACCCTGGTTTTAATCGAGCCCTGGATGCACGCCGCAGCGTTGGTTCGTTGATTAAACCGGCGCTGTATCTGACGGCATTACAGCAGGGAAAAACTCTAGTAAGTAGTATCGATGACAGCCCGGTGAAAGTTCAGGGGCCCAATGGTAGTTTGTGGCAGCCGCAGAATTTTGATCATGCTAGCCATGGTAAAGTCCCTTTGTTCAAGGCTTTGTCGCACTCATATAATCAGGCTGCAGTACGTTTAGGGATGCAGTTAGGCCTCGACGAGGTGGCGACAAATGTTGAAAAGCTGGGGGTGGACCTGCCGGTCAGGCGCATCCCAGCGATGTTACTCGGTGCTGTAGAATGGTCACCATTAACGGTGGCCAGTATGTATCACACCATCGCTGCCGATGGTTTTTATACGTCATTGCGTTCTATACGCAGTGTGCAAACGATGCAAGGGCTGCCTCTGAGCCGTTACCCGTTGGCGGTCGAACAGCGCTTTGATATTCGCTTTATATACCAGTTAAAAGTGGCTATGGAGTTAGTTATGCGCAATGGCAGCGGCCGAGGCGCCTATAAGCAACTTCCTGCGGAACTGGCTGTGGCGGGAAAAACCGGTACTAGTAATGATCAGCGCGATAGCTGGTTTGCCGGTTTTAGTAACGACACTCTCGCCGTGGTTTGGCTGGGCCGAGATGACAATGATGTGACGCCGTTGACAGGCGCTAGCGGTGCACTGCTGCTGTGGTCCGATATAATGGCGGCCGATGTCGGTCGCGGTTTGGACCCATTTTTACCCGAGGGCTTGTCGAATGTGTGGGTTGATAGTAACTCGGGTCTTGTCAGCGCAGAAAACTGTCGCGGTGCTATTTTATTGCCATTTATCGAGGGTACGGAGCCGCGTCAACAGGGACCTTGTGAGTGGATCGAGAATCCGCTTATACATTGGTGGAAGCAGTTTTAGCGGCCGCTAAAACCGGATAACTTTAAGTGAGTATTATATTGATGTTGAATAGACTTTTATACATGGTGTTTATTAGCGTTTTGACGGCCTGTGGCTCACAGCAACAGCGACCAACATCAGTGCCTGCTGAATCGCCTGAACCTATAGAAGTACAAGAACGAGTGTCTGGCGCCGAGTTTCCTAGCTCTGCCCCTGAACGCAGCGCTGCGGTGGTTAAGCTTCTATCTCAGGCGCGTTTGCAGTACCGCTATGGCGAGTATCAGTACGCCGTTCGCACTGCAGAGCGCGGTTTACGGATTGACCGCGGTCAATCTGAGTGGTATCTGATTCTGGCCGAAAGCTACTTAAAATTGGGTTCGAGCGGCAACGCTCAACAATTCGCTCGCCAAGGGTTGCGCTATAGCAGTCCAGTAGGGCAGTCTTACCAGCGTTTAAAGCAGATTAGTGATGGACAATTTTAGCCTGGCTAAATACAGTTGAAACTGCGCTTAAAAGAAGTTACGTTTTTGATTTTTTGTGTCTACACTGAAGCCATAGTGCTTTACTGCTACCATTTTACCGATAGCGTTTTAGTATGGAATTGACGGAAAACGATGACCGATACGAACCAACCGCAGCCCCACAGTAAGCCATTCGTTGGCCCACTCGATGCTGAGCGTGTGCTTGAATTACTCAGGGGAAGTCAACGCATAGTAGTTGCTTGGGCTAAACCGAATTTTGAGATTTTTTTATCGAGCTTCAACGATAAATTACTTGAACTCTCTGATCGTGGAGCCAGCAATCAAGAACAGCGGCTACACAGTGAGTTTCAGCGTGAACTGTTGAGACAGGGGCGTGAGTTTAGTCGCTATTTTTGCGGTTATCTCGGCGAGGGTTTCATTAAGTTTAAGAAACATGAGCTTGATACTCATACCGGCGAAGAAAAATACACCAATGACATATTGTCGCTGGTCGACAATGAAGACCTGAAGCAAACCATTGCCATCAGCTCAATTACGCAGCGGCAGGAAAATAACAACGTTGACTTACTTTGGGCATTAAATCAGCGTTATGCACTGCTGAATGGCGGCTATAAAGTTTTTGATCGCAGTAACCCTATAGGTCCTGTGCAATTTTGTGAATCGCTGCGAAAGGCATTAAAGCTGTTTAAATTTGACACAAAAGTTAAACTTATTGCCTATAAATTATTCGATGAAATATTTATGCACCGCCTGCAAGAGGTGCTGGATAAAAATAATAACTATTTACAAAGTTCCGGTATATTAGCTAATTTACGTCAGTCGGCGATGCAAAAAAAACCGGCCGCGACGGACCCAGTCAAAGTTATTCAATCTGATAGCGATGCTCCCATGCCATTACCTGATGGCATGGTGGTGGCGCCTGATCCTCATCAGCCTAGCGGACAATATCAGAGCAGTCTGGTCAGTGCTATTTGCACATTGCAAAGTCATATTGCTATGAATGCGGGCAGCAGAACTGATGCTCCGTCAGTTCGATCGAGCGTATTTGAGTCTCATGCGCCATTGGTCAACGGCACCGTAGTCAAGCAAACTGACAGCGCTCAGCAGCTAATCTCGATACTGCAAAGTTTTCAATTGCAAGCAGCGCAGTTATTCGTTTCAAGCGAGTTGGGCGGGCAGCAGGTTACCGATTTTAACCGTCAATTAACTCAGCACATACAGGTAGTTATAAGAGATATCTGTATTGAAAGAAGTGATATGCACACTATTGAATTAGTCGGCATGTTATTCGAATATATTTTTTCTGATGAAAATCTGCCCGACGCTGTAAAGACTCTGCTAAGTTATTTGTACATTCCTTTTATTAAAATCGTATTTCTCGATAAAACTTTTTTTATAACGCCTGAACATCCGGCACGTAGATTGTTGAACGCCCTTGCCGAAGCGGGCGCGCGCTGGGTTAGTAGTGACGGAACCAGTCAGTATGATATGTGCGACAACATTAACTCGGTCGTGTCGACAGTGCTGGAAGATTTCGAAAATGATGAGTGCATATTTACCCCGATATTACTCGATTTTAGCCGTTATATGAAAAAGCTATCCCGTCGCCAAGACCTGATGGAAAAACGGTTGATGGAAAAGGTAGAGGGTGAAGAAAAGCTTCGCGAAGTAAAAATTCGTGTTAATACTGAAATTCGATCTCGAACCGATAAATGCGAGCTTCCATCAGCCGTTTTACTGTTGTTGTTACAGCCATGGTCTGACTATTTAGCATTTGTATTGTTGCGCTATGGGGATCAATCAAAAGATTGGGTAAAGTCTATTAAGGCGATTGACTTGATTCTTTGGAGTGTTGAATGTAAAACAGATAATGCTCAAAAATCTCGTCAGATGGAAATTCATGATGAGCTGCTCGACAGTATAGAAACCGGTTTTGAAACTATTGGTTATGATCCTTCAAAAGGTAAAAAATTGCTTAAAGCACTTATATCACTTCAGAAATGTGCGCTGTTGAGCAAGCCGGTAGAGGCAGCGTCTGTGTCTATACGGAATAAAATAGAGACACTAGCAGCTGAAAACATCGCTTTTGATGACGACCATAACGAGCAAGCCAATGAGGAAGAGGCTAACATTGTCGAGAGTTTAAAGATAATTGAGCTTGGCACATGGCTGGAGTTTACAGGTGGTAAACGGCTGAAAGTGGCCTGGTTCAACGCATGCACACTTCACTATATGCTGGTTGATCAAATGGGTAAAAAAGTGGCAATGAAATCGGGCTTACAGTTAGCTCGCGCCATTATGTCCCATGAAACTAAAATTATTGCCGGCAGCAGTAAGCCTCTTTTTGAGCGGGCACTGGAAAATATTTTTATAAATTTAAATAACAAAGCTACCTAAACCTCTGGAGACCGCAATCATGGATAGCACAAAAAAAGAAGAGAACTGTCAACGCGGTTTAAAACGCCATCAAGTTACAGATGTGGTGGAGGTTTATGACCGAGCTGCGCAACAGTATATCGGTCGCCTAGTGAATATCCACAGCGAGGGTATGATGCTGATGGGAGAGCAACTGTTGTCGATCGAAAAGATCTATCAGCTCGACTTAATCCTAGCGCAGCCTCTTGATGGCGTTGATAAAATTCAGCTGGCTATCGACTGTTTTTGGGTGCGCGAGGCTGGGGATGGTTCGCCGCACTGGGCCGGCTGTCGTATTATTGATGCCTCAGATGAGGCTTTGTTGATGGTCGATAAATTGGTTAATATGTGGACAGAGTAGCGCCTTAGAGGCTAACAAAAGGGACCGCAATAGCGGTCCCTTTTGTTAATTTACCTGACAAGTTATCTGTCTAGGTCAGCGTTGAAAATACTTCGGCCGCCGCCGCGATCGTCGCATCTATATCCTCAATACTATGTGCCGCTGACATAAAACCCGCTTCATAGCTGGCAGGTGCCAGGTAAATTCCGCGCTCTAACATACCGTGGAAGAACTGATTAAAGCGCTCGTTATTGCAGCTCATCACCTGATCGAAATTAGTAATGCTCTGTTCTTCGGTAAAGTTCTCGCCCACAAAGAAAAAGCCAAACATAGTGCCGGCATGGTTGGAAGATAGAGGGATGCCAGCTTCTGCCGCCGCTGCGCGAATACCGTTAATAAGACGGTCGGTCTTGGCGCTGACGTCAGCGTGAAATCCCGGCTTGGATATTAGCTCAAGATTCTTTAGGCCCGCAGCCATGGCGACGGGGTTGCCCGACAGAGTACCCGCTTGATAAATCGGACCGAGCGGAGCTATTTGCTCCATAATTTCACGCTTACCACCAAATGCGCCCACCGGCATACCCCCGCCAATCACTTTGCCAAGACAAGTTAAGTCTGGCTGAATATTGTAGAGGCCTTGGGCGCCGGTGAGACTCACGCGAAAACCGGTCATGACTTCGTCAAAAATAAGTAGGGCGCCGCTGTCGTCGCAGACTTGGCGCAAAGTATCTAAAAAGCCAGGTATAGGTAGCACACAATTCATATTGCCGGTAACCGGCTCAACAATAATACAGGCTACTTGCTCGCCGAGTTCGGCAAAGGCTTTTTTTACACCGTCAATATCGTTATAGGTCAGAGTAATCGTGTGTTGTGCCAGTGACTCGGGAACGCCGGGTGAGCTGGGCACACCTAAGGTCAGGGCGCCGGAACCTGCTTTAATTAGCAATGAGTCGGAGTGACCGTGATAACAGCCCTCGAACTTAACAATTTTATCGCGACCGGTGGCACCGCGCGCCAGACGAATCGCACTCATGGTAGCTTCGGTGCCAGAATTGACGAACCGTACCATGTCCATACCGGGCATTAGGTTGCAAATTTTACTTGCCAGAGTCGTTTCCCGCTCAGTGGGAGCTCCAAAACTGAGACCGAGTTTGGCGGTTTCAATAACACTGTCGATGACTTCTGGGTGAGTGTGACCGAGCAACATCGGTCCCCAGGATTGCACATAGTCGATGTATTTTTTACCATCGGCGTCAAACATGTAAGCGCCAGCGGCTCGCTCGAAAAATACCGGCGTGCCTCCTACGGCTTTAAATGCGCGTACTGGGGAGTTCACGCCACCGGGAATATGTTGTTGGGCCTGTTGAAATAATTCATCGGAACGGGACATAAATAGGCTCTTAATTATGGGCTGGAAATAGGCTAAGTAAATATTCGGCTTCGGCGGCGATATCATCGACGGCAAAGAGACCATGGCTGATGGCGATGCTGTCGCAACCGTTTGCTATAAGCTGCTGAGCATTATCGCGGCAAATGCCACCAATCACCACAATCGGCACGCTTATTTGCGAGCGGGCCGTTTGTACCAATTCTAGGGGGGCAGCATTGGCGTCGGGTTTGGTGTTGGAACTAAAGAAGCGGCCGAAGGCGACATAGTCGGCTCCAGCGGTCTCGGCCTCTTGTGCCAGAGTTATGTTGTCATGGCAGGTAATACCAATAATAGCGTCGCGCCCTAAACGCTGACGCGCCTCGGATATGCCTGCGTCGCCTTGGCCGAGATGTACACCGTTGGCTTTAACGCTTAAAGTCAGGTCGATGTCATCATTGATTATTAGCAGGGCATTATAACGTTTACAGAGGCGGAGCAGCTGTTCGGCTTCGACGATTCTTTTGGCCGGATTAGGGCTTTTATCGCGGTATTGAATCAGCCGGCAGCCACCCTTGAGCGCAGCTTCGACTCTGAGCTGTAATTGCTCGGCGGGCATTAGGCGGCTATCTGTAATGGCATAGAGTTTGGGGAAATCACTTTTTTTCAAAATGCTGCTCTCTTGTTGACGAGACCAGTGTAAGGGTGAAGCGATGCTACGCAAGCTTTAGTTCTGTTTGGTTTTCTTATCGGCATGGTTTTGTTTGGCCCAAAAAATACGATTGGGAATACGTTTGCCCATGCCCAGTTGTCTACTAGCTTCTAAGGCGCGCCAAGTAAATTGCTGCCCCTGCTCGACAGCATCTATTAAGCGTAAGCCATGGGCGAGATAGGCCGCGATACTGGCGGAAAGAGTGGCACCAGAGCCATGACTAAAGAGTTTTAACCTGGGCCAGGAGAAGGTTTTGACTAACCCCAGCTGGTTGTAGAGTACATTTTCAACGCTATCATTATTGCGACTTACACTTGTAATAAGCAAGTTCTGACAGCCGCTTTCGAGAATTTGACTGGCGCAAGCGTTAATAGTATCGCCCTGTTTTGCTAATTCATGGGCTTCTACTAAGTCTGGCGTGGCCAGGGTTGCCATGGGCAATAGCAGCGTTGTGGTAGCATTTAACAGTGCTACTGAATCGAGTAATTCATCATCCTCGACACTTGTGAGAGGGTCGAGGATGACGGGAATGTTAGGGTAGTCATGCAAAATGGTGTGGGCGGCTTCAACGTTGCTAACGCTGCCGAGGAATCCTAGTTTAATCGCTGCCACTGGCATATCTTCTAGAATGGCCCTGGCCTGCTCAATCAACAGTGTGCTGTCGACCGGCACCATCTCTTTTAACTCGCGAGTATCCTTAGCGCAGATGGCCGTAATAACAGAGCTGCAGTGGCAGCCAAGGCTCATGCACGTTTCTATGTCAGCTTGTATACCGGCGCTGCCACAGGGGTCATGAGCTGCCAGCGACAATACTACGGGAACGGAACTATTGAACGAGCTCATTGGGGGCCTCTCATGCATAGACGTTCTTTGAGTCTAACACACGTCGAGAAAGCTGCTTTAAGTAGATGGAATTGTTGAACATAGGCTCATAGCAGTGTCATTACTGTGTTAATTTCAAGCGAAAACATACTGTTGCACTGGCAACCATTTAGTGTGCGGTGCTAGTGTCTAAGCACCAGTGCCGTAATAGATTAAGAAAACGGCTTAACCACCACCAGAATCACGATGGCGACTAGTAATAGCACCGGAAATTCATTAAACCAGCGAAAAAAAACATGGCTCTTATGACAATTTGCGCTGGCAAACTGTTTCACGAAATGGCCACAAATATAATGATAACCGACTAGGATAATTACCAGTGTCAATTTGGCATGCAGCCAAACAGCGCTCTTATAATACTCAAAATTATAGCCAATTAACCAAACCCCCAGTATTAGTGTGGCGATCATGCTGGGTGTGGCGATACCGCGATAAAGCTTGCGCTGCATAATATTGAAACGCTCGCGCCCGCCTTTATCTCCACAGGTGGCATGATAAACAAACAGACGAGGCAAATAAAATAGTGCTGCAAACCAGCAAATAACAGCGATTATATGGAAGGCTTTAACCCACAGCATGTGCAATCCTTGTGTGATCCTTAACTTATTGGTTTTTGGTAGACGTTACTCAGCGCAACAAGCCTAATCATAACGCCAATTCGATAGATAAACGCAAAAATGTGGATGCCAGACAAGTAACAAACAGAACGTCCTCTTTCGCATTGCGTACTTTTAAGCGTGCATCAAATCAATTGGCATCAATTCCCGCGTCAGTCAGATGCTTTCAATAACAGCGTGTAAGCGCCAGCGCTAACGTCGATCAGTAAAACTGGTATGGCCCGTTGCAGAAAAGTCTCGATATACGCCAAACCATAGCAAAATATATTAACGCTATTAAAGCCAGGTGGATGCAAGTAAAGGCTTTAATTAATTATTGTATGGGGCTAGTTCTTTTGTTTTGCTCCACAGATACTTATTATAGGCGGTTATAGAGTTTGATAGTTATTGTGACAGGTTGGAGAATATTGTGATTCGAGTGGGTATTGTTGGCGGCACAGGCTACACCGGTGTTGAATTGTTGCGTTTATTGGTTAATCACCCACAGGCAGAGGTATCTATTATTACCTCGCGTGCCGAAGACGGAGTGCAGGTTAGTGAGCTTTATCCGAGCTTGCGCGGTTTTTTAAATCTGGCTTTTTCTAGGCCAGATGTTGCAGCACTGGCTGAGCTGGACGTGGTGTTCTTTGCTACCCCCCATGGTGTGGCGCAAAATATGATGCCTAGCTTGATTGAGCGCGGTGTGCGTGTCATTGATTTGTCAGCGGATTTCCGCTTGCGTGATCGGGTACAGTGGGAACATTGGTATAGCCAGCCTCACACAGCGCCTGAATTGATCGACCTGGCAGTTTACGGTCTGCCCGAAATTAATCGCACAGCCATTAGAGATGCGCAGTTGATCGCCTGCCCCGGCTGCTATCCCACTGCTATTCAGCTAGGTTTCTTGCCGCTGCTGGAAAACAACTTGGTTGACCCGACAAGACTGATTGCCAGTGCAGCCTCGGGTGCAAGTGGTGCGGGTCGTCAGGCTAAGGTAGATAACTTATTGACCGAAATTGGCGACAGCTTCAAGGCCTATGCTTCTTCTGGTCACCGTCATTTACCCGAGATTGAGCAGGTACTGGGCGACGTACAAACCGGTGCGCAATTGACGTTTGTGCCGCACTTGCTGCCGATTATTCGCGGTATTCATGCGACGTTATTTTCTACCTTGCAGCAGGACGGTGTTGACTTGCAGTCGCTATACGAACAACGCTACAAAGATGAGCCTTTTGTCGATGTTATGCCTATGGGGAGTCACCCGCAGACCCGCTCAGTGAAAAGTTCCAATGTGTGTCGCATAGCACTGCAGCAGCCTCAGCAAAGAGATACGGTTGTAGTTATGTCTGTTATTGATAATCTGACCAAAGGTTCATCAGGGCAGGCCATACAAAATATGAATATTATGTTTGGTTTTGAAGAGACTCTAGGGCTGAACCAGGTTGCTCTGCTACCTTAAAATTAGTGATGTGCCGAACGCTTTCGTCTTTTTGATTTATTTCCGGTGTTGTTTATGAGTTCAGTTAAAGGCAGCAAGCAGTATCAGCTGGAAGTGGTATCTTATCGTCCCTTTTATCGTTGGAGTATGCGACTTTTAGCGGTGTGCTTGGTGTTAGGTGGTATAGCCGGCAGTTACTTTTTTGGGCTTCGCCAGGGCACCAGTTTAGATCTGCAGGCGCTTATTGAACGCGATAACTTGCGCGTCGACTTAGCTGACATTATGCGCTCTTCGGGTGCATATCGTCAGCAGTTGACTGATTTAGAATTGGGCTCAGAGATTGACCGTCAGGCTAATGAAGATGTGCGCGTTAAAGTCATTGATTTGAAGGCTCAGGTTGCTGGGCTCGAAGAAGAAATTAGCTTTTATAAAGCGTTGATGTCACCGAGTGGCAATAAACGAGGGTTAACGATAGGTTCGGTCAATATTGTGGCCTCCAATACCCCCCGTCGCTACCAGTACAAACTTGTGTTGCAGCAGTTGGCAACGCAGCATCAACTATTAAAGGGTTACCTCAATGTCCATATCGTTGGACGTCAAGCAGGGCAGTTAGTGACGTTGCCTATGAAAGACCTTAATGATGAATTAACCGATGAAAATATAAAATTAAATTTTAAGTATTTTCAAAAATTTTCAGGTGAAATGTTATTACCGGAAGGATTTGAGCCAATGTCTATAGCGTTGTTGGCCAAGTCAACTGGTAAAAATGCGGTTACCGTTGAAGAACAGTTTGACTGGTTGGTGCAAAATTCACGCAGTAATGTGGTCTCAACCGCTAGTATGTTCAACATTATAGGCTCTAGTGACGGTCAGTAGATTCGTTGTAGACGCCGAATAAATTTCAATTTTAGAGTTTTTTAGTAGAGTTTAAAGGTATGTTTGGAAAAAAAAATAAGGGTATGGGCGGTTTTGCTTCTGGTGGCACTACCCTATTGTCTAAATCGACCGAAATTGTCGGTGACATTCATTTTAGCGGTAATTTAGAAGTGGAAGGCATTGTTCGCGGTAATATTGTTGCCGACAATGATGCGCGCGTAAGAATAATGGAAAAAGGTTTAGTTGAAGGTGAGGTCACTGCGCCCAACATTGTAATTAACGGCCGGGTGGTGGGCAATGTTCATTCAAGCAAACATGTAGAGCTGGCCGCTAATGCCGTGGTCGAAGGTAATGTGCATTACAATCTGATCGAAATGGTCAAGGGCGCACAGGTCAACGGCAATTTGGTATTCAGTCCCGATGGCAGTGAAAAACCAGAGATAATTAAAGCTGATATCAAACATGATAAAGCCAGCAAAGCCAAGTTGTCAGATGCTGCAATAATTTAATTAGTTGATTGTTTTACTGGGTTAAAGGGATAATTCAAATACCGGCGCATGATGCGCTCATCCACAGATACCCGTTGCCCACTTAGGATTTATATAATGTCAGCGCCAGAAGTATTTAATCCGCAAGCATTCACTGTCACTGACAGTGCTGTCGTTAAGGTTCGTGAGCTGATTGACGAGGAAGCCAACGAAGACCTTAAATTGCGAGTTTTCGTGACTGGGGGCGGCTGTTCTGGCTTTCAGTACGGTTTTACCTTCGATGAATTAACCGCTGAAGATGATGCTGTCATCAACAGGATGGGTGTTACAGTGCTTGTGGACTCAATGAGCTACCCCTATCTTGCGGGTGCCCAAGTTGACTATGAAGAGGGTTTACAGGGTTCTAAGTTCTCAGTGTCTAATCCCAATGCCAGCTCAACTTGTGGTTGCGGATCATCATTCTCAGTGTAACTTAGCTGTAGTCACTTTAACCTTCAAATTCGATAGATTTAGCAAATATCGGATTTATCGGCAGGGTTAAAAACCCCAATAAATTCCGCCTAATGGAACACTCCTTTGGGCTCCAGTGACGGCGGGTAAGTTTCCCGATTGTCTTTCCATGGTCTGTTTGGCCAGCCAAGCAAAAGCTACAGCCTCTACCCACTCTGGTGCTATTCCCAGTTTTTCGGTGCTGGCGACGCTGTGCTCTGCCAGTAATTGCGCTAATCGGTGCATTAACTGTCCGTTATAAGCGCCGCCGCCACAGATATAAACCTCGAGTATTTCTTCCTGACTAAGCGCGAGAATATCTTGGCTAATCGTTACTGCTGTTAGTTCTAATAGCGTTGCCTGTATATCTTTATCTTTTTCATATTCGGCATAATGCCTTAGCTGTTCAAGCAGCCAAGTCAGATTAAATGCTTCGCGCCCAGTGCTCTTTGGTGGAGAAAGATGAAAGTAGGGGTGTTGCAGGAGTTGCTGTAATAGCGATGGAATACACTTGCCTGAGGCCGCCCATGCGCCATCGCGGTCATAGGCTTTACTTTGTTTGTGGAAAATCCAAGTATCGAGTAATACATTACCAGGGCCGGTATCAAAACCGATTACCTCACCTCTGCTGGGCAGGTAGCTAATATTGGCCATACCACCAATATTAACCACAGCCCGAGAGGTTTTCGAGGAGTGAAAGGCGGCTTTATGAAACGCTGGCGCTAACGGTGCCCCTTGACCTCCGGCGGCAATGTCGCGGCGGCGAAAATCACTGACAGTAGTGATTCCGGTACGTTCGGCGATGGTATTTGCATCACCTATTTGTAGGGTAAAAGCGTTCCCTGGCGGCAGTGTAGGCCGGTGCCTAATAGTCTGGCCATGGCTACCGATGGCCGTTATAGCTGTTGCGGGCAGTTTGGTTCGCAGTAGAAGTTGCATGCAGGCGATTGCGAACTGGCCGCCTAGCTGGCGATCGAGTGCACCCATGCGTTCGATTTCATTGTCGCCTGGTTGGCATAACTGCAAAATTTTATCTTTAATTTCTGGCTCGATAGGCCTCTCGCTGTGAGCGAGTAGTTTTATAGCGTTATTGTTAAAATCGACTAGTGCGACATCAATGCCGTCGGCGCTGGTGCCTGACATCAGGCCGATATATAGGTTGGTGTCAGGCATAATTTAGCGGGGGGCGGTTAATGCCAGGGTAGCACCTTGTTTGAAGGTGTTTAGCTGTGCGAAGTGCGGCTGAGTCTGTAGTTTGAAGCGAGCTAATTGATTGCTCGGTATAGATTTAGCCTTGGGGAGCTTTTGCAATATTGTGCGCGGATTGCGGTGTACACCATTGAGCAGAAACTCATAATGCAGGTGTGGTGCGGTCGAGTAGCCGGTGCTGCCAACAGTGCCAATAAGTTGCTTTTGAGTAACTTTTTGACCTTTTTTGACCTTGCGCTTAGCTAAGTGTAAATATTTGGTGGTAATGTCATTGCTGTGTTGAATAACCACATAATTGCCGCTTGCTTTGTTGTAGGTCGAGGTGATAACTCTGCCTTTACCCGACGCGAATACCGGTGTGCCCCGGCTAGCAGCATAGTCGGTGCCGCGATGTGGGCGCACAGTTTTGTAGATAGGGTGCAATCGGCGTGGGTTAAAGTTAGAGCTGATACGAGTGAAATCCAGCGGCGCTCGCAAAAATGCTTTGCGTAAGCTTTTACCATCAGGCGTAAAATAGTGTGCATCACCGCCAGTATCTATATACCGTACAGCTTTAAAATTATCGCCCTGATTGATAAATTCTGCAGCCAGTATCTTGCCGTTGCCGATCTTTTCGCCGTCGAGAAATTTTTCTTCAAACAGCAGATTAAAATGGTCGCCATTGCGGATATCGAGTGCGAAATCGATGTCCCACCCAAAAATATTGGCAAGCTCCATTATCAGGTTGGCGGACAGGCCAGCATCAATGCCAGCATCAAATAGAGACGACACAATCGTAGCGCTGCGATAGGCTAAATAAGTATCGGGCTTGCGAGTTTCAATTTGGTGGTTAAAACCTGTATCGGTACGGGTGTATATGACGCTATTGAGGCGATTTCCACGATAGCGCAGTGCTTGGAGTTTGTCATTGTCATCTAAAGCAAAAGACAGAGTGCTACCAGGGTGTATCTTGGTTAGTTCGCTAGCTTTAGGTGCCGCATGAATAAGCTCATACATGGCACTGGCCGGCAGTCCTGCGCGCTTAAACACCAGAGCTAAACTATCGCCACTTTTGATTGTGAAATCTTGCCACACTGGCTCTGTCGAGGCAATTTCCAGCGGAGAGGCGGGGGCGACAGGTGTGCTTGTTGTGGGTGCGATAATACTTGCTTTACTATCAATGTATTGATCACTGAGCGGGACTTTAGGTTCCAATGCTAGGATCGGAGTCTTTAGATGTTGCTTGGCAACGGCGAGATGCGCACTTGTGGCAATCGTTGTTTGGTTTGCACTAATGCTAACTTGACTGTCAATATCATGGGTAGTTATAAGTGCATTAGGTTCCAATGATAAAGTCAGGGATTGCTGGTGGCGTTTTGCTATAGCGTCCTCGGATGAAAACAAGCCTTGGGTAAGAATTAGGCCGGCAGCAAGAAAGCCCGCAGCAATAAGATGCCTGCGCGGATAGAATTTAGCCCGCATTCTGTTAACAGACAAAATTTTTGTAGTTTTAGTGGATTCCATAAAACACCTGGAGTAAATACTGTATTGAATCTAATAGATTGCTATTTATACCAAAAAAAACGCGCTAAGGCACTAGCGGTTGGTTGTTTTATAGCCAAATGATTGAGCTTAGCTTGTTTTTAGGTGTGTATCGGGTATCGTGCTGCTCCATAAATAGGCATGATTGCCGTTAGCAAATAAATTAACTGGGCGTAAATAAGATGACTGCGGTAGATTCAAACCTGTTGGCCGACCTCGAAGCTCGCGGTCTGATTGCTCAGATGACCGGTGGCGATGAGCTTTCTACCCATTTGGGTGAAATATCACGCACTCTTTATTGCGGTTTTGATCCAACGGCGGACAGCTTGCATATCGGCAGCTTGGTGCCTCTGTTGACGCTAAAGCGTTTTCAGATGGCCGGTCATAAGCCGATTGCATTAGTAGGTGGTGCGACTGGCCTAATCGGTGACCCAAGTTTTAAGGCGCAGGAGCGTAAACTCAATACTCCGGATACTGTTTCCGATTGGGTAAAAAAGATTAAATCGCAAGTGTCGGCTTTTATCGGCTTTGATTCACCAATTAACGGGGCAGAGGTGGTTAATAACCTTGATTGGGTGGGCAATATCGATGTGCTGAGTTTCTTACGCGATGTTGGTAAGCACTTTTCAATCAGTAATATGATCAAGAAAGAGTCGGTTAAGCAGCGCATAGAGCGCGAGGGTGAGGGTATCTCTTTTACAGAGTTTACTTATATGTTGCTGCAGTCCTATGATTTCGCCGAGTTGTATCAGCGCCATAAATGCTCGCTGCAGATCGGTGGCTCCGATCAATGGGGTAATATTGTCGGTGGTGTAGATTTGGTTAAGCGCATGCACGGCGGTCATGCATTCGGATTGACTCTGCCTTTAGTGACTAAATCCGACGGAACTAAATTTGGCAAGACCGAATCTGGAACGATCTGGTTGGATCCAGCGAAAACATCGCCCTATGCTTTCTATCAGTTTTGGCTTAATAGCGCGGATGCAGATGTTTATAAATTCATGCGTTACTTCACTTTTTTAAGTGTCGAAAAAATTGCTCTCATAGAAGCTGATGACATGGTTAATCATGGCCGCCCGCAGGGGCAAGCTATATTGGCTCGCGAAATGACTAAGATGGTGCATGGTGAAAGCGGTTTGTTGGCCGCCGAGCGAATCACTGAGGCATTGTTTAGTGGTGGGCTTACGTCTTTAAGTGAGGGCGATCTTGAGCAGTTGAAGTTGGACGGTTTGCCAGCAACAACACTGATACGCGATTCTCTGGGTGCAGAGCCTTTTACTCAGGTGCTAGTAGATTGCGGATTGGCCGGCAATGGTAAGCAGGTAAAAGATTCGCTGGGTCGCAGTGCGGTGTTAATTAATGGTGAGGCCAAATCTATGCAGGATAATATGCAGGTGGCTGAGTCATTTGCTACTGATAAGGGCTTCTATGATCGTTTCTTTATCTGTAAGTTGGGTAAGAAGAAGTACCACTTGTTTGAAGTCATATAGTAGGTTGAATTTAGGTAGCTAGTGAGCACTTGCTAAAGCCCTGCATCTTTTCGAGTTGTGGGGCTTTTTTATGGATGATTATAAATAGCGAT